>CAYYKZ010000035.1:0-4410 GCA_964468455.1 uncultured Leptospirales bacterium
AAACCAGAAAAGAGGGAGTAATAATGATGAGTATTTTTATCAGAAAGAAAACAATTCCTCTATAAATTGACCCGCTGTAAATCTGTCCCAGTCCTGTGAAAAAAAATGACAGGATAAATGCAATTAGGGGATTGGCTCTTTTGAAGTTTTGTGAAACTATAATTTTCCTGGACAAGTTATGCTCCGGAGTTAAGATATACTGTTTAAATCTCTTATATATAATTTTGATCCGCCGGTCAAACAGAATTTATTATCTGAATATTTGTTGACTTACTTTTATTTTTCTGAAAAATCTGGATGAAATAGTATGGTAACTGCTCATAAAAAGGCTTGTAATAATGATCCGTTGTGCCGGAGGCCGGCGGCTGGAAAATTACCTGCGGTTTGTTAGAAGTTACTTAGAATGAGCCTTAATACAGAGGTTGTACTTTGAATATATTTAAAAAGTCAGCAGTAACAGCTGTAATTTTTCTTGCAATAATATCCGGAGATTTACTGCTCCATGGGCAGAATGCCATTTCTTTAAACAGTGAAGGGTGGGATCATTACAAAAGGGCCGAATATCAGCGGGCTCTTTTAAGCTTTACTTCATCCCTTCGCCTTAATCCTGATTATACTGATTCCCTGATAGGGGCGGGACGTTCTCATTATGCCCTGTCATCCTATGATATGGCTATGGAGATGTTCACCGCTGCTTTAAATCAAGATGATAAATCTGCGGATGCTCTTAATGGTATGGGTATGGTTCTGTCAGATGTGGGACGTTTCAGTGAAGCAATTAATTATTTTGACAGGGCTTACGCTGCTTCGGGAAAGTCAATTGAGCCTGAATACGGACTTGCATATGCCTATTACCGTATGGGGAAAAGACTCTGGGCTGTAAGAAAACTTGAGAACATTTTCAGGATAAACCCTTACCACTTTGAATCTCTTCTTCTTATGGCAGATATTAAAACAGATGAGATGAGGCTTAAAGAGGCCCGTTCATATGTTGAAAAGGCTATTGATACTAACAGGGAATCTCCCCTGGGGCATATAAGATACGGGAGTCTGCTTTTAAAAAATTTTATGCTCACAGGTGAATCATCATCCCTGGCAGAGGCAAAGGAGTCCTATGAAAGGGCCCTTTCGATAAATCCATCCAGCTTCAGGGCAAATATGGATATGGGGCTTATTTCTCTTGTTGAGCAGGAGCATTTCCTTCACAAGCAGACTCTGTCAGGAAATAATATTCTTGAAACTGATATCAAAGCTTCAGCAGGGGCTGCTGTGGACTACTTTTCCAGGGCTGTTTCTACTGTTAAAAACAGATCTTCCTTGTACAGCATGGCACTGGCCTGCACTATGGCAGGGGACAGGCAGAAGGCGCTGGAATATATGCTGGAGGCGTATTCCAGATATCCTTCAGATTCAGTCTTAAAGGCTTCACTGGAGGATTTCCTTGTTTTTAATGAGTATAAGACAGGACATCCGGCCAGAGTTATGCTTAGCAGGGAAAATTCAGAACTTGCTTCATATTATATGCGGGAGAGTCTTCACGGCAGTGTTATATATTATCTAAGACGCTCTCTTTTACTGAATCCCTTTGACCGGGCGGTTCGGGAAGAACTTATCAGATATTACTCAATACTTAATTATAACCGGCTTTATATAGATGAAATTAAACAGCTTTTAAGTCAGTATCCTGATACTAAAATTCAGGATATGCTTAATGTGGCTATAATAAAAAGACGTGACAGACTTTATCACAGGGAGGGGTATTCGGCAGAACCTGTCCCCCGCAATGTCCCTTCTATTCTTGTGCTTAATTTTAACAGTGCCGGAAAAATTATTGAGCATCATGACGCCGGAACTGTGGCTGCAAGAAATATAAGTTTTTCTCTTCAGCAGTACGGCAGAATGAAGGTAGCTGGTTTAAGAAGCAGGGAGGAACTGGCCGGTTTTCTTAAAACAGGAGATGGTGATATTTTTGATACAATCGGCTACCTGCGGGGAGTTAATAACGATGCAGGTGAGAGGTATGATTATATTGTCTATGGTGAAATTTATGAAAATGATAATTACATAAAACTGGATTATAAAATTCTTGATCTTGAAAGGGGATATATAATTGGCGAATTTTCAGAGAGTGCAAAAGGGAAGGGGAGTATTAATCATGCTGCCATGAATACTGCACGGAGAATTTATAACACTGTTCCATTTAGAGGCAGAGTTTTAAAAATTAAAGATGATGGAATTATTGTTAATCTTGGCCTCATAGATGGTATAGAGGAGGGATCCAGCCTGGTTATTTTCAGGAATGTCAGATCCGGTAAAAGCGGAGATATCAGACGTATAAAAGAAATTTTTAATGTGAGAGAGTCTGATACATATATCAGCTTTGCTGAACCTGCCAGAAAAGAAGTTCTCAGGGAAATAGATTCAACAGATATTGTTTATCCTCTGGAAAAAAGGAGAGCAAGGCGTCTTGACTGATGTTTATGAGAGGGGGAAGAGAATTTTAGCATAGGTTTTTTTAACACCATCTGTGTTTACCACAAAATTACGGTGAGTAATGTTTATATTTTTTAGAAGTACAACGACCATGGAAAGGCCCAGCCCCATCCCTTCTGCTTCAGGATCCTGGTTCTCCATGAAAAATTCGGCAATATTGTCGTACTTTGATGATTTTTTTATTCTGGTATTGATTTTTTCAATTTCTCTTTTGCTTAAAGGAATGTTGTTTATAATTTCTACAAAAAGGTGCTTTTTATATACTTTAAGGTATGTGCGGGTGGAAAGTCCGTATTTTTTTGCTTTTATTCCATATTCTATAAGTGATTTTTCGTTAAGAATTGACCGGACTTTCAGAACTACATCTTCTGTATTGTTAAGATCCTTAATCTGGCCTTCTTCCTGAAGGATCTTTTTTGCGTTTGCTTTAGTGGCATTTGAAATTAGTTCTTTTACGCAGGAATAAACCGGAGTAAACAGGTCAATACGGTTATGTTTTTCGAGAATTTTTGCCAGTGCAAATTTTATTTTTTCTTCAGTTTTTTCAACTGATGAATATGATACAAATACAATATCGCTTTCATTTTTTACAGCGGTTATTATCTCATTCTGGTACGATTCGCTTGCTTTGCTTTCCATTTAATAACCTGTAATATTTTTTTTAAAGATGTTTATAATAATTACTGGTGCATCTTATTTTAGATAACAGTTTAGTAGCGAACACTGTTTGAATTTATTTTTTATTAAATACTTGATAAAATAAGTAGTCTCATCCTATTTATCGTATAAAAGGTACTTGATGACCAGTAAAAATATTATTTTCTGCTAAACTGCAGGTACAGAGATAATTGCTGATTAAATTCAGAAATTATTTTTTTAAGTATTCTTTATTCTTCAGGATGCGTTTAGCATAAAATAAAAGTTTATGAATTAACAGTGAGATGTTCTTTATTTTTTTCAAGTATTTAATTATGATGAATATATTATTTTAAGATGAGTGTATATATGCCTGAATTTCTGATTTCTGTTCTACCTTCTGTTTTAACCCTTACTGTAACAGCATTTGTTTTTGGTATAATATTATCTGTTGCAAAGCTTAAATTAAAGGTTGAAAAAGACCCTTTAATAGAAAAGATAATTGAAGTGCTGCCAGGGGCAAATTGCGGAGCATGCGGTCTGCCTGGCTGTTCCGCCTATGCCACAAGAATGGTTGAAGAAAAATATGATATTAATCTTTGCCCGGTGGGAGGACAGGATACTGTTTCCCGTATAGCAGACATACTGGGTATTGATCCTGTTGAAAGCGGGGTTCCCCTTAAGGCACGGGTGGCATGTCAGGGCGGTATTAGGGAAACATCTATGAAGTTTATTTATGAAGGCCCTAAAACATGTGCTGCTGCAAACGGGCTTTTAGGCGGATTTAAAGTCTGCGAATTCGGTTGCCTGGGCCTTGGAGACTGTGAAATATCCTGCCCATTTGACGCAATACATATAAAAGAAAACGGTCTCCCCGAGGTTGATGATAGTAAGTGCACCGGCTGCGGTAATTGTGTAGGAGCCTGTCCCAGAAATATTATTTCACTTGTTAAGGAGAATTTCAGGGTACACGTATTATGCAGAAATATGGAAAAGCCTGCAGTTATGAAACTGGGAGGTTCTGCAGGATGTATAGGATGCAGACTCTGTGTAAAAGCCTGCACAGAGGTACATAAAGATAATCCTGATATTGATACAGCTATAACCGTGAATGATTTTGTTGCTTATATAAATTATGATAAATGCATTAACTGTCTTAAATGCGCTGAGGTTTGTCCTGTCCCTGTAATATCTCCCATTGAAGTTTCCAATAAGATGAAAAAAGTCTTAAATAAGGCGGTGACCGGTAAATGAGATCAATATTTGACATGACAGGTACAG
>CAYYKZ010000035.1:4420-14025 GCA_964468455.1 uncultured Leptospirales bacterium
CCGCCCTCCTTGTTTTGCTGGAGTCTGAAACTGCATCTGAGGTGATGAAGCACCTTGATGAGGAGAGTATTGAGGCTATCACCGCACAGATGATCAGGGTTCAGAACCTTTCTCCTGAAGACCGCGAGGACCTTATAGGTGAATTTATGATTGAGCTTAAAAGGGCATCAAAAACACCTGGAGGAGGGATTAACCGGGCAAGAAAAATGATGGTAGATGCTTTTGGAGCTGAAAAAGCTGATGAAATGATTTCACGTATAGAAAGTAAAGATCCGGAGTCAGGGCTCAAGTTTCTCTCCGAAATAGATGATGCAGATGCACTTACACTTTTAAAAGATGAAGAGCCTGGAGTAATATCTCTTGTATTAAGCTATATTGAACCGGCAAAAGCTGCAAAAATACTTAAAGAGCTTCCTGAAGATAAATCAAGAACTGTGGCAATTAAACTTGCAAAAATGAAGAATCCTTCACCGGAAGCGGCTGTTGCTGTGGCAAAGGCATTAAAGAAAAGGTATAAGAAAATAAAAGATCTTCAGGGTGATAAAGGTGTAGAGGGGGGAGTTGATTCGCTGATGAGTATACTTGCTCATATGAGCAGTTCCCAGGAGAAAAGTATTCTAAAGGATATTGATATTACCCTCCCTCATCTTTCCAAAGAGATTATGGAAAGAATCTTTGTTTTTGAAAATGTAATTAAATTATCCAATAATGAAATGCGTATACTCATCGATGAGATAAATAATGATGCAGCAATTGCAAAAGCCCTTAAAGGTGCCGGTGATGATATAAGGTTCAGGTTTCTGAGAAATATGAGTCAAAACAGGGCTTCTGATATAATTAGGGAAATGGATTTAATGGGGCCGGTTCGTCTTTCTGAAATTGAAGAATGCAGGGACTATATTGTGGATATAATGCGTGAATTGAATGAAAACGGAGTTATAGTAATGAAAAGGGATGGAGAAATTTTCGTGGAATAGTCTCAGCTTCTGTCACTGAGCCATTCTGAGCCGTCACTATATTGCTCTTTTTTCCAGATGGGTACTCTTTTCTTGATTTCATCAATTATGTATCTTGAGCCTTCATATGTCTCAGCTCTGTGCGGCGCCGAAACTATAATAACGATTGAAGTTTCCCCGGGATATACCCTACCATGTCTGTGTACAATTATACAGCGGTTTAACCCGGATTTTTCAATCGCCTCATCTGCAATTTTGTGAAGCTCGCTTAATGCCATTTCCGGATAAATATCGTAATCGATTAATGTTACATCTTTTCCTTTCGAATTGTTTCTAACACGGCCAATGAAAACCACATCTGATCCATCTGAGTCGTCGGTTCCCTGTTCCAGTATTTCAGCTATGTTTACAGGTTCTTCCTGAATAAAAATGTTTTTCATTTTTTAACCGCCGCTTACAGGAGGGAAAATCGCCACTGTGTCGCCTTCCTGCAGAATAGTGTTAAGGTCGCAATATTCTTCGTTAACCGCTACCAGGAGAGTATCTTTTTTTTCTGCAAGTCCGTTGCTGCTTTTAATTAGTACATCTACAATCTCTGATACTTTTATCGCATCAGATACAATTAGTTCTTTTTCCGCAAATCCGCATATTTCACGGAATGAAGCGAATACTTTTACTTTAACTCTCATTTCTCTTCTTTTTTTGCTTTTATATTGTTATTGCGTTTAACCATAAAGAGATAATGTTTAACATAAGGCTGGAGCCCTTCAGGGAAAGCATGGATATCGGCATTCTTATGATCATTGAGCAGAGTGTCAATATCTGATTTTGGCAGATCTTCTTCGCTGGCATCAATAAGAATTTTGAATCTTTTCATTATTTCATTGTCAACCGCATCCAGGGTAAGCTTTGTCATGTAATTGTACAATCTTAAAAGATTGGTTTTTTTAATGTTTTTTCTAGTTTTTTTACCGGTACTTTTTGCTGCGGCAGGCATAGAATCCCCCTGATATATAAGTTCAGTAATGGCGATGTTAGAGTAAGTCCCGATACTGTAAACACAATTTTTTTATTTTTTTTCTTATATAGCAGATAACCTGAGGGTCGGTAGAAAACAATAATTATAAAAAGAATTTAATCTCATGCTCCATATATGTCGATAATTACTGAAATAGAATATGTATTTTATCAAAATATCTGTTTTTTGCATTCAGGAAAACTGAATAAGTATTTTTAATTATAGTAATAATCAGTATGATTAAATTTTTTATTGTATAACATGAATAATTCGGGAGGTATAATTATATGAAATGTTTAAGGTGCGGAAAGGATCTTCATGCCCTGAACCATCATTATGTTCCAGTAAAAAACAGGAAAGAGGGTTTAAGATACTGTTTAAACTGTGCGAAAGAGGAGAAAATTATTACTCTGGTTTAATACGCAGTGATGTAAGAAGCCCGGCCGGAATTTAATATCCCTTCCGGGCTTATGTAGAGCTTGTTACATTTTACCAGTCGTCACTCTGCCTGTCTTTATACTTATCTCTTACAGTTGCTGAAATATCATCAATATAGAAGTAATGCCATTGAGGATGAATAGTTCTGTTTGCCGGCTTATACTGTATATGAAGTATTTTCAGGGCTTTTTCCTGTTCAAGGTATGCATCCTGCTGTTTTATTTTATCCCCCAGGTTTACTGTGACTTTTTTCCATCCAAGAAAGTTGGTTTTGCCAAGACTGAGTTTGTGGGTTTTGTTTGCTGCATCCTGAACAGTGAGTATAAGATCACCGGCAAAATTTTTCCCGTAAACCCACACTGAAATAGACTGGGCGTATTTTTTTATCTCAATTGGTTTCGCAGGGATTATCTGGAAAGTATCTCCGCTTTTCCCATTGACCTTCACTCCCAGGTATTTTTTGGAATTATTGGATGGTGCAGGGAACTGGTCTCTTATCTGTAAACCTGCTTCCTGATCGCGTGTTTTTCTGAAGTCAATATTATCATTGGTATACTCGTTTGTTTCAAAGTCTTCAAGAATTGTCTCAGTGTAAACATTCTGATAAGTTTTTTCTGTTTCACCTTTAGGCTCGGTTCCCTCTTCTTTCTCCTGGCTCTGCAGGGGGAGAATAAATAAAAGCATAATAATAAAGGGTATAAATTTTTTCACGTTAGATCCCTCCAAAAGGATAATTTACGCAGTTATCCTGAATATGTATGATATTCTGTATTGTCCATAAAGTTGATATGGAATAGCTACTGCTATTAAACAATATATCTATTGTGCACCCTTGTCAATAAAATTGTATTATGATGATTGAAATAATCCTTGCTTTTAGATTTGTTTAAGTAATTATAATTACTATGAAGAGCATTGTAATTCAGGCGAGGGGTATTTACATTTTGCTTAAAAAAAATATTATCATATGCAGATTGAGCCGTTTCCGGATTATTATTTTTATGCTTTTTATTTTTTCTCTTCCCCTGGCGGCAGCAGATGAGGGTATTCGTGATAATTCCTATAACTGGTTCTGGTTTTTTTATGAACATTCCACGCATGAATTTGGAGAAAATACAGTTTATCGTCCCTTTTACATGAACATGGATTATAAAGAAGGATCATTCCAGGCATCACTAATGCCATTTATTTTTACAAGATATAAAGATGATAAATATGACAGGGTGCGGGCATTTCTGGGTTTATATGCTTCTGATGATTATACACATGCAGATAAAAAAGAGGATTATGATTCCGGTTTTTTTCCCCTCTATCTTTATGGAAACGGCGAAAGAGAGAAGGATAAGTATTTTTTTCTTTATCCCTTTGGCGGTACATTTAAAGGTAAACTGGGGCACGATGAAATTTCCCCATACCTCTTTCCCGGATTTTTACTCTTTGTATTTTATCCCCCATCAGGACTGTTTACATGGCAGGCACTGGCATGGGGACTGCTGTCACTTGTGCCGGTTTATACAGAATATAATTTTAAGGATTACCATGCACAGGCCTGGTTCTGGCCTTTTATCCAGAGGGGGAAAAGCGATAAGAGAGATGATTTCAGGTTCCTTCCTTTTTATGCACACAATTCAAAGGAGGGATGGTATGATAATTATTCATATCTGCTGCTGATTAATTACAGGAAAACTTTTTTCAGGAATGATGTAAGGTATACATTCTTTTTCTTCCCGTTTTACGGGAGAAAATGGAGCGATAGCGGGGATGTTTCTGCTACAACGATTCTGTGGCCATTCTTCTCATGGGGATATAATAAAAAGAGAGGGGAAACACAATATAATCTTCCCTGGCCTCTGGTTCAGATAATGGATAGTAAAAAACCTGAAATAAGGAAAAGGATTTTTTTCCCTTTTTACGGCAGATACAGTTATAATAATTATGAGTCGTTTTTTGTTACACCTCTTTATTTCAGGATAAAAAAAGAAACGGAATTTTTCAGCTCAGCCTACTATTATAATTTTATAATATGCTGGTATTTTAAAAGAGAATATAAGGCTGAACATGACTACTACGGTAATTCGTGGAGATATTTTAAACTCTGGCCTATTGTACAGACGGAATGGAACGATAAGGGACTTTTTGCAATTAATGTACTTTCTCTTCTTCCTTTTAGGGATACAGGGGGTTATGAGAAACTGTATCAGCCTTTCTGGACACTTTTTGAATATAGAAGGAGCCCTGAAGGTGATAAACATCTGGGGATCCTTTTCAGAACTTATTACCAGGTGTGGAATGATGATTACTTTAAAATGAAAATCCCATTTATTGTAAGCTATGAGAAAAGAAATGACAGGATCAGGGATTTTACCATACTTTTAAGTGCATTCGGGTATGAAAATGAACCTGCCGGAACTTATCTCAGGCTTTTCTGGCTTCCATTAAAAATAGGAGATGGTACAGGCGAAGAAGATATTGCAGATGCTGATGCGGTCGGGGATCTTTTTTTTGCCGCAGAAGGGGATAATCCTTATTATAGACTTAACTATAATCACGGTTCCTTTGCAGATAGCGGCATTTCTGATAAGGCCTTTGTAAAAATGAATATTTTTTAAGGACATATATGTTAAGTCTACTAAAGCAGTCCCTATATAAATTTTTTGCCGACACAGGTGCAAAACTACTAAGACAGATCGAATTTTCCGGTTTTACACTTGTTCTTCTTTTTCACGCATTTATTGAAATGAGGTTTATATTCAGGAAAAGAAGAGAGATTGTTAAGCAGATGTATATATCGGGAGTAAAAAGTATGCTGGTGGTTACAATAGTTGCCCTTTTCGGAGGGATGATTCTTGCCCTGCATACTGGGGTGGAATTTATGAAGTACGGGCAGCAGGAGATGGTTCCTACTCTTATGATAAATATAATGAATAAAGAGATGGGATCATTCCTTACTGCTATAATTATTACAGCCTTTTCCGGTGCTGCAATGGCAGCAGAGCTGGGCACCATGAAGGTGTCTGAAGAGATTGATGCGCTTGAAATGATGTCCATCAATCCTGTACGGTTTCTTGTTATGCCCAGGATAGTTTCAATGATGATTATGCTCCCTACACTTTCGGTGTATACTATTGTGCTGGGGGTAACCGGCGGATCAGTTGTATCTTTTTTCCATCTGGGTATTTCAACAGAAACCTATTTTTTCAGACTATATGAGTCTATATGGCTTAAGGATATGTATGTGGGGCTTTTGAAAAGTCTGGTTTTTGCTGTTATTATTTCATCTATAAGCTGCGCTAACGGTCTTAAGGCAGAGAATGGTGCGCTGGGAGTTGGAAAGGCCACAAGGGTTTCTGTGGTGTCATCTTACCTGATGATACTTATTGTGGGTTATTTCATTACAGCTTTTTTTTACGGCGGTTTTGTATGATCGAATTTATTAATGTATCGAAATATTTTGGTGAAAAGGTGGTGCTTCACCAGGTTGATTTTACAATAGAAAAGGGTGAGACTTTTGTTATTATTGGGCAGTCGGGTGCGGGGAAAACAACTATTTTGCGTCATATCGCAGGTTTCTTTGATCCGGATCAGGGTGATGTACTTGTAGAAGGGGTAAAAATGAATGGTGCCCGCTCATCTGTCCGGGCTTCCATAAGAGAAAAGATGGGGTTTCTGTTTCAGTCAGGAGCTCTTATTAACTGGCTCAATGTGAGGGATAATATAGCTCTCCCCCTTGTTGAACACAGGCTTGGAACAAAAGATGAAATTTGCAAAATTGTTGATGACGGGCTTAAAAAGCTCCAGCTTAGTGATGCTGCTGATAAAATGCCCTCTGATATCAGCGGAGGAATGAAAAAAAGGGCAGGCCTTGCCAGGGCAATTGTGCGGAATCCGCGTATTATTTTATATGATGAGCCTACTTCAGGACTTGATCCTGTAATGTCCGCTAAAATTGATGAGCTTATAATTGAAATGCAGCGCGATCTGGGCGTAACTTCTGTTGTTGTCACACATGACATGTCAAGCGCATACAGAATCGCGGACCGTATAGCGATGCTTTATATGGGTGCTATTGTTGAATGCGGTACCCCTGATGAAATCAGGAACAGCAGAAATGAAATTGTGCAGCAGTTTATTAATGGAGAAATTACAGGACCCATTGAAACATAAATAAGGGTATGGATACGAACTAAAGATGACACGATTTAATGAATTTATTGTAGGCCTTGTTTTTATTTCAGCAATGATTGTGCTGGGTTATTTTACAATACTCAGAGGGGAACTTCTGGAAAGCAGGGAATATTTCACAAGCTCAATAGTTTTTGATGATGTTGAGGGGCTGATAACAGGTGATAAGGTACTTGTAAGTGGTGTAAATATGGGTACAGTTGAAAAGATAGATCTTATGGAGGATAGTCGAGTTCTTGTTACAGTAAGACTGCGCAGGGAATTAATGCTTTATGAAAACTATAAAATAACTCTAAAAAACCAGTCTGCCCTTGGCGGGAAGATAATTGCTGTTAATCCCGGCCAGGCAGAATATGAAGGGGAGTATTTCAGCAGAGTTACAAATACTGATAAGCTTCAGGGGTATACTATAGGAGACCCTTTGTCTAAATTGTCAGAGCTGATTGATGAGAATCGTGAAAATATTGCTGTTACATTGCAGAATGTTCGTGAATTTACAGATAAGCTCAACAAAGGTAAGGGAACGCTGGGAAAGCTGGTTAACGAAGATACTATTCATTCAGACACAGGCAAGCTTATAAATGAGCTTCGCGATGCTGTGGAGGATTCCCGGGAACAGGCCCCGGTTACAAGCTTTATCCGGGCAGCATTAACCGCATTCTGATTTTCCTCTTTTCTGACTGCCCGGTTCATCTTATTTTTATTGACAAATATTATTTATACAAAAATTTTACGGGTATAAGCAGTAGAAGTTTATCCGGAATTTTATTCTTGCGCTAAAATACATGTTCAGGAATTGTTACTGATTAGAATAAAATTATAAATAAAAGTGTTTATTGCAGTACTGAAGTTATAATTAAAATTCAGGTTAAAAATGGATTGCGGGCATTTCTTAGAATCAGTTATTTCAGTAACTGAAAAACAAAACAGCTGGTTTTATCAGGATTTTTGCCCAAATTTGAATAACAGGATAGTAATTTTAAGATTTCCCTTTATACAACAATTAAGGATGGTTATTTGTGCCGAAAAGAGAAGATTTAAAAAAAATAATGATAATAGGTTCAGGGCCCATAATTATAGGGCAGGCATGCGAGTTTGATTATTCAGGTTCACAGGCATGCAAAGCTTTAAAAGAGGAGGGCTATGAAGTAATCCTTATTAATTCAAATCCCGCCACAATAATGACCGACCCTGAACTTGCAGACAAAACCTATATTGAACCCATTTATCCTGAAGTAATAGAAAAAATCATAGCAAAGGAAAGGCCCCAGGCAATTCTTCCAACAGTGGGCGGTCAGACAGCTTTAAATGCTACAATGAAGCTTGCTGATTTAGGCATACTTGAAAAATATAATGTTGAGCTTATTGGTGCAAATATTGATTCAATAAAAAAAGCAGAAGACCGGGACCTTTTTAAGAAGGCCATGATTAAAATAGGTCTTGAGGTTCCGCAGTCAGGCCTTGCATCAACAATGGAGGAAGCTCTCAAAATTCTGGAGGAGATTAAACTCCCTATAATTATAAGGCCTGCATTTACCCTGGGAGGAGCAGGGGGTAATGTTGTATATAACAAAGAGGAGTTTGTTGACCTGGTAAAAAAAGGTATGGATGAATCTCCAATTAACCAGGTTCTTCTTGAAGAATCTGTTATAGGGTGGAAGGAATTTGAGCTCGAAGTCATGAGGGATACAAATGACAATGTGGTAATAATCTGCTCCATTGAAAATTTTGATCCCATGGGCATACATACAGGGGATTCTATTACAGTTGCTCCTCAGCAGACTCTCACTGACAGGGAATATCAGAATCTGCGCGACATCGGTATAAAAATTATACGTGAGATTGGAGTAGATACAGGCGGGTCAAATATTCAGTTTGCTGTTAATCCTGATGACGGGAGAATAATGATTATTGAAATGAATCCCAGGGTAAGCAGAAGCTCAGCACTGGCATCTAAAGCTACAGGCTTTCCTATTGCCAAAATTGCAGCCAAGCTTGCAGTGGGACTTACTCTGGATGAAATATCAAATGATATAACCAAGGAAACCCCGGCTTCATTTGAGCCGACAATAGATTATGTTGTTGTAAAAGCACCAAGATGGGCTTTTGAAAAATTTGACGGAGCTGATAAACGCCTTGGTACGCAGATGAAATCTGTGGGTGAATCAATGGCAATTGGAAGAACCTTCAAAGAAGCATTTCAGAAAGCTCTGCGATCCCTGGAAATTGAAAGGGCAGGTTTCGGCGCAGATGGCAACCTGAAATTTACTCATTATCTTGATTCACTCTCCCCGGAAGAACTGGATATTGCTTTTGAAAAGGAATTTACATCACCCGGATCTGACAGGGTCTTTTATCTATATCAGGCTCTTAAAAGAGGGAAACCCCTTGAGTGGATACATGGACTGAGCAAAATTGATCCCTGGTTTCTGCACCAGCTGAAGGAGCTTGTTGATGCGGAGAACAGCTATGAAAAGGATTTTATATCTGCAGGGCTGAACATTCAAAAGATTCGGGAAATGAAGGAGCTGGGATATTCAGACAGACAGCTTGCATACATATCAAACAGGGAAATGCTTCTTGAACTTAACAGCAAGGGGCCTCTTTTCCAGAAAAAATATTCCATGACCTTGAGGCAGAAGGAAAATGAAATCAGGAATTTCAGGAAAGAGAATGGTATTGTTCCGGGATTCCGCGTTGTGGATACATGCGCAGGAGAGTTTGAGGCATATACCCCATATTATTATTCAGCATATGATTCTGAAAATGAATCTGCCCCTGGTGATAGAAAAAAAATTATGATTCTCGGCGGCGGACCAAACAGGATAGGGCAGGGAATTGAATTTGATTACTGCTGCTGCCACGCTTCCTATGCTTTAAGAGATGAGGGGATTGAATCAATTATGGTTAACTCCAATCCTGAAACAGTATCAACGGATTATGATACTTCAGACAGGCTTTATTTTGAACCTCTTACTCTTGAAGATATTCTACATATATATGAAATGGAA
>CAYYKZ010000036.1:0-13851 GCA_964468455.1 uncultured Leptospirales bacterium
ATCCGTAGAGCTGGTTTCACTCCTACAAACAGGAAACATGGATTATGCCTGGGAATATCTTTCCGTCGCCGTTCAGCATAAACTCAAATACATTGTATTGCCTGACGAGATCAATCTCGGAAACTATAAATATGACAAAAACTATTCAAAAGCTATTGTGAAAGTCACCGGTAAAAAACCCGGCACATTCACAGAAAAAAAAGGTAAATTTATCCGGACCTTATTGATATACGCCTTGAGATTGACAATAAATCAATTACTCACAGGCCCGACCTGTGGGGCCATGAAGGTTTTGCACGGGAAATAGGAGCTCTTTTCAGCAGACCTGTAAAAAGTCCTGTAAACAGAGATCTTGTTAAAACCTTTAAAAATCAGGAAGATATTGAAGTCGAAATATTAAATCCTGAAATAGCACCAAGATACTCAGCTCTTGCAGTGAAAGGGATTAAAATTCAAGAGTCCCCGGAATGGCTCAAAGCAATGGTTAAATCAACAGGAATGCGCCCTATCAACAATATCGTTGATATAACTAATTATGTTATGGCTGAACTGGGAGAACCAATGCACGCCTTTGACAGAAAAAAGCTCAGGGGAAATAAAATATTTATAAGAACAGCAAAAGAAGGAGAATCAATCACAACCCTTGACGATAGTGAACATAAACTTACAGGTGAAGATATTGTGATAGCCGATATTCAGGGCCCCATAGCCCTTGCCGGTATAATGGGGGGCGGTAACAGCGAGATAGACGATAGTACAACTGAAATTGTTCTTGAAGCTGCATGCTTTAACCCTGTAAACATAAGAAAAACAGCTCACCGTTTTGGAGTTCGTACCGAAGCTTCAATGAGATTTGAGAAATCACTCTCCCCGGAAATTACTACTGATGCTCTTCTTAGATGCTATGAACTGATCAAAGAGGCTATTCCCGAAGCTGAAGCTGTTACAGAAATAATTGATCACTATCCGGTAAAAATGGAAACTGTAACAATAAAAACATCAACTGATCACATACGGAAAAAACTTGGCCAGGATATCACAGATAAAAGAATAACTGATATCATCGAATCACTCAGCTTTAATATCACCAAAGACGGAAGCAGCATGGAAATTACAGTTCCCCATTTCCGTGCCACAAAAGATGTTTCAATCGCAGATGACATAGTAGAAGAAGTGGGACGTATTTATGGTTATGACAATATAAATCCAACAGCACCGCTTGTACCCTGCGTTCCCCCTGCAAAAAATAATTTCCGGATATTTGAACGTAATGTGAAATCAATACTCACCAGCTCATTCAGCATGGTTGAAGTTATGGGCTACTCCTTTACAGGAGAAAAAATTCTTAACCAGCTGGGAATAAACAGTGATATGGAATTACGCCTTAGAAACCCTCTATCCATAGAGCAGGACAGATTAAGAAGAAGCATTGTTCCGGATATGATAAGTTTTATCCAGTACAATCAGAGATATTCTGATAACTTCAGCATATTTGAGCTGGGCAGAGTCTATATTAAAGATGACAGAAAATCATCTGAACTGATTGCAGAAAACACACGCACTGCAGGCGCTGTTTATATGAAAAAACCTTCCGGCCCTCTTTTCTTTGAAGCTAAAAGAATTGCATCAGGACTGATGGAACAGCTTAAGGTAAAAAAATTCAAACTTATTCCTGAAACAGACTCTCTACCGCCATATGCTCATCCGGGAAGATCAATGCGCATAACAATTGAAGGTAAAGATGCAGGTTTTATATTTGAACTTCATCCCGAAACAGCGGAAAAGTTTGAAATAAACGGAAAAGCGGCAATATTTGATTTAGACCTTAACGCTGTTTTTGAATCACAGAAAAACGAAACAAAATTCAGGGAATTGCAGAAATTTCCGGGGGTACCATTTGAAATATCAGTACTTGCTGATAAACACTGCTACAGCGAGGAAATACTTACAATAATAAGGAAAAGCAGCAGATACATACAAAGTGCTGAAGTTGTATCGGTTTATGAAGGGAGCCCGGTTCCTGAAGGTAAAAAATCTGTATCAGTAAAAGTCCTCTTTGCATCTACGGAAAAAACACTTGATACAGCTGAAATTGAAGAAACACAGAAAAAAATAATTGCAGATATAAATAAAGCAGGCTTTACATTAAGGTAATCAGCTGAAATACTTAAGCTCCAGATAGGACCTCCTTTCAAAACGGGAGAGTCCCAGTCTGGCAGCAGTATCAAAGAGCTCCATTTCCGCATCCCTGCTCATTAAACACTGTTTTTCAATTTCAACAAACTCACCAAGGCCCTCAATGCTGTCCAGTGTTATCTCCATATCCTTTAATACATAAAGCTCACGTACTTTTTTTATTTCTCCGCTTCTGGTAAAACCTAAAGCATCAAGTATCTGTGAAAAAACTTCAATATCCTCAATGCCGGTTTCATGCTCAATCCTTGCTTTTGTTTCCATGCTTAACTTCGGTCCCTTGTAGGTAACCTTACCTTTACCATTAACAAACCTTAGTCTCAACGCCTCATCTGTTATACCGAAATCCCTTGCAGGGTGACTGAAATATATATCCTGCTCATTTCTTGTTTCAATATAATCTGCACCGATTTTCTCCAGTTTTTTTCTTATTTCAGATGGATTGTCACAGTAAGCTTTTATTTCAACTTCAAGAATTTTATCTTCCATTACTATCTCCCCAGAGGACCGCTTATTGATAAACCATCTGCCCCAATTGATTTTTTAGCTTTCCCATTAATAGTGATAATAATATTATCCACTCCATCAATTGCAGTAGCGGTATAAACTATCTGCTGGAGCCGTTTAATCAGAATCTGGCCCGGCGCATCATCTTCTATTGCTCCGGAAAAATCAATTACTGCGGAACGCCCTTTTATGGCAACACGGTTTACACGAAGCGTGGGAGGCACTGCACTCATATACCCTGCGGATTTCTCAGCAGGACCTGGCCCTGAAACAAGAGTCTCAAGACTAAGCCTGAGAATATTTTTGTCAGATACTTTACGTGTTACAGAACTAAGGTAAAGCTCCTCTGTCTTTTCATTAAGTTTGAGAAAGTATATTTTTACATCAATAGCCTTTTCATCCGGGGATTTACCATCACCCTTGTTTTCTTCCCCTGAAGTTTTTTCCTCTGATTTTATAATTTCTGCAGAAGAATCAGGCATTATATTCTTAACATCTTCTTTTTCGATTATGACTCTCCCCTTTCCATGATCCGGAAAGATGTCGTGTCCATCCTGATTCAGCTTAAATGGGAGACTATCATAAGAAATATTAATAAGAAAAACAATTATAGTCAGAAGAAAAAGGATAACAAGCATATAAAAAGGGCCCTTACCCCTGTCCTGACCTGCAGATTTTTTCTTAACTGTAGCCGGTTTCTTTTTCACTGAACCGGATGTACTCTTTTTTTTCGCAGAAGAGTTATTAACCTTTTTTTCCGCTGCCATTTATTACCCTGAATAAAAATTTATATTGAATTATTATTAACTCTGAGTTATGTTTACAAAATAATTATCTTTTATGCCTCAAACTTATGCTGATACTCTAAAATAACACTACTCTATTAATTAATGTATAAACATTGAGAAATAATGATTGTCAATAGAAATAAAAGAAAAAAATACATACTTTTTGCTGTAAGCATACTCTTGCTGCTTACAGGCTATTCATATTCAAGTCCCCCCGACCCGCAAGTTTTTGTATTATCCCGGGAAATGACAGGACTTGATATGGATAAAAGTCTTCTATTTTTTGAAGACACGAAAGGAACTCTTTCAATAAACGACGTCTCCATACTCCCTGAAGAACGGTTTTCTATTACTGAAAACAGAAAATACAATCTTGGTTATTCCAATTCTGTTTTCTGGTTTAAAATTAACATAAAAAATCCTTTAAACCATGATAAAGAATGGGTAATTGAGTCTAAATATCCGCTTCTGGATTATATCACAGCATATATTCCTTTACAGGAAGGATATACTGAAATATCATCAGGTGACAGACTCCCCTTCAGCACTATGCCCTTTGGTTATCACCATTATCTTGTACACGTAAAAACTCCTCCGGGTGATCAGACAATCTACCTGAGAATCGCCTCCCAGGGTTCGCTTCTGGTAAGCCTTGACGCATGGGATATACACTCTATTATTTTAAACCTTTATCAGGAGATTTCCCTGCTCTGGTTCTTTTTCGGCATAATGATTGCACTATTTTTCTATAACCTCTTTATATTTATTTCATCCCTGGATAAAACCTATCTGGGACTTTCAATTTTCATCTTAAGTGTAACAATATATATATTCATACACACAGGCCTGGCCCGAAAATATATATGGCCCGACCAGACATGGTGGACAAACCACAGCCACCCCTTTTTCCTTTTTCTGTCAATTGCAGCGCTTTTAAATTTTACGCGCCATTTTCTGAACACAAAGGAAAACCTTAAAAGAACCGACATCCTACTGAGGATAATACTTTTTTCTGCTATACCCGGGGCAATCATTTCACTTTTTCTCCCCTACAGCATTGCTACAAAATTAACAGTAGCATCAACAATTTTCACATCTTTTATACTGATTTTTTTAACCATGATACCGATGTTTTTCACCAACAGAAGACTTGCTGTATTCTACAGCCTGTCATGGATAATATTCCCCATGGGTGCCTTTCTTCATTCACTAAGAAGTTTTGGACTGATTGAAGACAATCTAATAACCAGCTGGGGATATATTACAGGTATAGCTATGGGGACCATTTTTCTATCTATTGCTGTTGCGGATAAAATAAACATGCTCCGCATAGAAAAAGAAGCTGTAATGTCTTCACTTAAAGAATCGGAAGAGAGATACCGACTATTTTTTGAAACCGCCCATGATGGTATAGCTTTTTTTATTGATAATATCCCGGTTTTTGCAAATACAAATATGATAAAAATGACTGGTTACAGAGAAGAGCTTTTTTACTCTAAAACAATTTATGATTTCTTTGATACAGATTCCCTTTCTGACAAAAAAACATGGAATACCATTTTTAATCTTTCCAGGGGAATTATTCTTCAGAAACAGTTTGAAGTTGAAATGAAAAAATCGGGCGGGGATAAAATAGATGTTCTTGTTTCAGCTTCATCCCTTTCAATAGGCAATGGCCGGGGAATACTTCTAATAGTAACTGATATAACATATCTTAAGGAAGCTTCAAAAATAATAAAAGAGCAGTACAGCAAAATCCAGTCACAATACCAGAATCTTCAGGCTCTTAACAGCAAACTTCTATCCGCTCAATCTGAACTTATGAATGCTAATATTGAAACCGAAAAAGAGAAAGAGTATTTTGCCGCAACTCTCTCTTCAGTGGGAGATGGAGTTATAACCTATGATATGTCCGGACGTGTTTTTTTAATTAACTCGGTAGCAGAACAGCTCACCGGAGTAACACAGGAAATGGCTGCTGGTAAAAAAATAAGAGAGGTTGTAAGACTTAACGATAAAACATCTAATGATATTCTTTTCAGTGCACTGGGAAAACTTGATGAAAAGAACAGGTATAATAATATAGGCATTCCCTTTACCATGACAGATATTCATGGAGCAGAAAGAATTATTGAATTAAACAGCTCACTTATTCGGTTAAAAGGGAACCCCATAGGAATAATTATGATCCTGAGGGATATAACTGTTAAGTATAAAATTGATAACGAAATAAACAAAATGAGCAAACTGGAATCTATTGGACTTCTTGCAGGCGGTATAGCTCACGATTTTAATAACCTTTTAACAGGAATATCAGGAAATATCTCTATTGCAAAAAATACAGATAATCTGTCAGTAGAGATGTCAGAAATTATTAACGATATTGAAAAAGCAACAGAGAGGGCTTCCGCCCTTACAAAACAGCTTCTTACATTTGCCCGTGGCGGGGCCCCTCTTATTACTCCATCATCAATTGAAGAACTGCTGAGCGAGTCTGTCAAGCTTCTCATTAAAGATCCTCTTGTTCATTACAGTCTGATAATAGCTGAGGACATAAGTCCGGTGCTTATAGACCCTAATCAGATTAGTCAGGCTATAAACAATCTTCTGATTAACTCTATGCAGGCCATGCCTGATGGCGGGAAGATTGTAATTGAAGCAAAAAATGCTGAAAGCATCCCTGCTGAACTTAACCCTGATAAAAATTATGTATATATCCGTATTTCTGATAATGGCCCGGGGATTGATGAAAAGAATCTCAAAAAAATATTTGATCCATTCTATACAACCAAAACCGCAGGAACAGGGCTTGGCTTAACCAGTACCTATTCAATAATTAAAAAACATAAGGGTCACATACAGGTTATTTCACCACAAGGGGAAGGAGCTTCATTTGAAATATATCTTCCTGCTTCAAAAGAGACCCCCGGAAAACTTCAGCAGATTAATCGGAAAAATTCCAGGAACATAGGAGAAGGATCTATACTAATAATGGATGATGAACAATATATCCTCGAGGTTTTTGTTAAAATGCTGAAGCATCTCGGCTTCACAGTTGATTGCGCAAAAAATGGAGAAGAGGCAATTAAACTTTATAAAGAAAAATTCAATTCAGGATTTAGATACAGTTATGTTATACTGGATCTTACTATTCCGGGTGGAATGGGCGGTAAAGCTGCAATTACTGAAATGAGAAAAATCGATCCGGATATAAATGCAATAGTAAGCAGCGGTTATTCAGAAAATCCGGTTATGGCGAATTATCAGACCCACGGCTTTAAAGGAATACTCAAAAAGCCATATACCCTGGAAGACATTATTGATCTTTTTGAAAGGCTGGGAAAAGATTAAAAATATATATAAAAGATAAACAAAAATCAGGTAATTATTCTTAAAAAAATATTCCGGATAATACCTGATACAAATGAAAGCCAGGAATTACTAATGACATGAATTTAACGAAAATAAAAAAAATATTTTCAAATGATACAGCAGGTTCCGGCTTTGTGAAAAATACTGCTGAATTACCTATCCAGCAGTATATAACAAAAATGATACTGAACTTTCTGTCAATTGCAACCGTACCTTTTGCCGTAATATCAGCTATAGCCTATGCTTACAATATTATCCCTGCTGATACATTTATTATTCTATCTGCAATGAGTATTTTATTCATTTCAGGTATAGTTTTGCAATATCTGGGCTACTGGCAGTTTGCCAGTATAATCCCGCCGCTTGTTGTTTTTGGTACCGCACTTTACGGAACCTATATGGGAGGAATTAATGCGCCTGCCATGCTTCTTTATGTTCTTGCTATTATACTTGCAGCCTCACTGAGGGGAATACGTAATCTGTATATTTTTTCTCTCATGTCACTATTTGCATTTTTAACAACAAATATTGCTCATCATTACGGATATATCGGCAAAATCCGTTCAGGTGAAACAATATTCTGGAATAGAATAATCAGTGCATCTGCTGCCTTTATAGGTATAATTATACTGTTTAGATTTATTATAATACAGTTCAATAAAGCCCTGAAAAAAAACAAAGATGAGATTATTGAAAGAAAAATTATTGAAAGAGCCCTGAGAGAAAGTGAAAAAAATTACAGGGAACTTGTCCAGAATTCCAACAGCATAATTTTAAAAATCAACAGTAGAGGCGAGATTACATTCTGCAATGATTTCGGTAAAAATATTTTCGGATTCAGCAATGAAAATATTACAGGTAAAAATATCATAGGCACAATTGTTCCTGAGGTTGACAGCTCAGGAAAAGACCTTAGAGACATGATGGATAAAATCATTGCAAATCCCGAAATTTTCCATTTTAATGAAAATGAGAATATTACAAAAGATGGGAAACGGATATGGGTAGCCTGGGCCAATGCCCCTGTAATAGACAGTGAAGGGAACTTTATAGAAATATTATGTATCGGCAATGATATAACTGAAAAAAAAATGGCTCTGGAAGAAAAAGAAAAGATACAAAACCAGTTTTTTCATTCCCAGAAAATGGAGGCTATCGGGACTTTAACCAGCGGGCTTTCTCATAATTTCAATAATATCCTAAGCGGTATTATGGGAAGCTTAAGTCTTTTAAAGATTAATCTTTCAAAAGAAAATTTCTCAACCATTGATGAATCTATCAGATATATCGACATAGCCATGTCCTCATCCAGAAGAGCATCTGATATGATAAAACAGCTTCTCCTTCTTTCACGAAAGCAGGAAATTGCTTTCAGGCCTGTTGACATCAATCAATCCATGAGGAATGTAGCTTCGATATGCTGCAGCAGTTTCCCTAAAAATATAATGATAGATGTCAAATATTCTTCAAAGCCCATGATAATTATGACCGACGAAGTTCTTATTGAACAGATGTTCCTCAATTTTTTTGTTAATTCTCTTCATGCACTGACTATTATGAATCCCGCCGAAGAAAAAGAAGGCGGATACATTAAAGTGAGCATCTCTTCTGTCCGGAATATTATAGAAGAAAATATTTCAGATAATGAACACTTTGCAAGAATAGATATATCTGACAACGGGATAGGAATTGATGAAAATACCAGGGGGAGAATATTTGAGCCTTTTTTCACGACAAAACCGAAAGAGTCAGGAACCGGCCTTGGTCTTTCCATGGCTTATGGCTTTATCAACAGGATGGAAGGCTTTATAAGAATAAATAGTGAAGTTAACCAGGGTACAACCTTCACTATTTTACTCCCTGAAATTACAGATAAAACAACATCTTTTTATAGTGATGCTATTTCCAAGGGATTACTCCCCGGGAATGCAACCATTCTTGTTATAGATGATGAAGAAGCAATTCTCTCAATTGCGGAAAAGACACTTACAATCTGCGGCTACACAGTTCTAAAAGCTGAAAATGGGATTAAGGGTATTTCATTATTAAAAGATAATCCGGGCACAGTGGATATGGTTCTTCTTGATATATCTATGCCTTTTATGTCCGGATTTGAAGTATTTGAAAAAATCAGGAACATAAATACAGAAATAAAAATAATTTTAAGTTCAGGGCTCGCAGATGATGAAAGATTACAAAACGCTTTAGCCTCAGGTGCTGCTGACTTCCTTCCAAAACCCTATACAGCTGAAGATCTTTCACAAAAAGTCAGCACAGTAATTAACAGAGTAAACTGATTGATCAGAAATCATAGAGTATAAAAAATTTATTTTAAAAAAATGCTTATAAAATTTCATTCAATTTATCTTGACAACAGTGCAATTATTAAAAATTATTTTATATTATATGTCTTAATAATTACGGCAAAGGGACTTTAATCCTGATTATACAATACTCACAGAATAAATCCACACATAGGAGCATTAAAATGTCTTTGAACCTTAGAAGCAATGAAACAACAAGCGGCAGACGAATGGCTGGAGCCAGAAGTTTATGGAGAGCCAATGGACTTAAAGAGGAACAGATAGGCAAACCAATTATAGCAATCGTAAATTCATTTACCGAACTTGTACCCGGGCATGTACACCTGAATGAAATGGGGAGATTTATAAAAGAGCAGATTGAATCTTACGGATGTTTTGCACCTGAATTTAACACCATTGCCATCGATGACGGTATTGCAATGGGACATGACGGCATGCTCTATTCTCTTCCTTCAAGGGAACTCATAGCAGATAGTGTTGAATATATGTGTAATGCACATAAAGTTGATGCAATGATATGCATTCCCAACTGCGATAAAATTATTCCGGGAATGCTTATGGCAGCAATGAGGCTTAACATTCCTGCTATTTTTATATCAGGGGGGCCGATGGAGGCCGGGGTCTACAAGGATAAAAAATATGACTTAATCGACGCGATGGTAATGAGTGCAGACCCATCAGTACCTGATGACTTCATAGCTGAACTGGAAAAACACGCATGCCCAACATGCGGTTCATGCTCAGGCATGTTTACTGCAAATTCAATGAACTCACTCAGTGAAGCGCTGGGGATGGCCCTGCCCGGCAATGGAACAGTTGTAGCCACACACAAAGTAAGGAAAGAAATGGCAATAAAAGCATCAAAGCGTATTGTTGAGATGGCATATCAATATTATGAAAAAGGTGACTCTTCAGTACTTCCAAGATCTATTGCCACACGCGCCACATTCCTAAATGCCATGTCTCTTGACATAGCAATGGGAGGATCAACAAACACAGTGCTTCATCTTCTTGCAATAGCAAATGCCGCTGAAGTTGATTTTTCCATGAAGGATATCGATAATCTTTCCAGAAAGATCCCTAATTTATGCAAAGTTGCACCAAGCTCTCACTTCCATATGGAAGATGTAAACAGAGCCGGCGGAATAATGGCCATACTTGGAGAACTGGACAGGGGGGGGCTACTCGACACAACTGTTAAAAGAGCTGATTTCCCTTCATTGAAAGAAGCCCTCGATTCATTCGATATAATGCGGCCTACTGCAACTGAATTCGCAAAAAAAGTATACAGCAGCGCGCCGGGCAGAATAGGAAGGAATCTTAAATACTCCTCCCAGGAAACATATTATGAATCTCTTGATACAGACAGAAAAAACGGCTGTATAAAAAATATAGAAAACTGCTACAGTAAAGATGGCGGCCTTGCTGTTCTTTTTGGAAACATAGCACTTAACGGCTCAATAGTAAAAACCGCGGGTGTGGATCCTTCTAACTACACATTCAAAGGTACCGCTAAGGTCTTTTTCTCACAGGATGCTGCCTGTGACGCAATTTTAGCAGAAGAAATAAAAGCAGGTGATGTTGTAGTAATACGCTATGAAGGCCCCAAAGGCGGCCCGGGAATGCAGGAAATGCTCTACCCTACTTCCTACATCAAATCCATGAACCTGGGTAAAGAGTGTGCCCTTATCACAGACGGCCGATTCTCTGGAGGAACCGCGGGCCTATCCATAGGTCACATTTCACCTGAAGCAGCAGCCGGAGGAAACATTGCTTTAATACAGGATGGAGATATTATTGAAATTGATATTCCTGCAAGAAAAATAAATGTTACTGTTTCAGATGCTGAACTTGAGAAAAGAAGAAAAGCGGAAGAAGCAAAAGGGAAAGAAGCATTCAAACCCTCAGGAAGAAACCGGGAAGTTTCCACAGCCCTGCAGATATATTCACTCCTCGCTGAATCAGCGGATAAGGGGGCGGTAAGAAAATTACCTGAATAATTCTTCGCATTACAAATTAAGAAGGAAATAATTCCTGAAAAATTATTCATCAAAATCAGATGCCCCGTTAAACTAACGGGGCATTTAAATTAATTATGATAATACGGATTTTATATTGAAAAAAACGCATTATAACCTACTTTATACTCAAAGAAACATATAATACTAATATTTAAAATTACCGCATACTCACTATTATAAAATTAAAATTCTGATGAAAAAAGGTATAGAAAATGGGTCACAACAAAAGTGCTAAAAGTTACGACAAATTAATTTCCAGGTTAAACAAATTTCCTCAGGGTGCACCTCCATCTGAGACATTATATAAAATACTTAATATCTTATTTAATGAAAAAGAAGCTGAATACGTATCCAAACTGCCGATTAAAGCTTTTACCCCGAAAGATGCTGCAAAACGGTGGAAGCTTACTATTGATGAATCAAAAGAGATACTTGATTCTCTCGCCTCCAGAGCATTGCTGATAGATATTCTTAAAGATGGGGAAACCTACTATGTATTACCTCCCCCTATGGCTGGTTTTATTGAATTTTCAATGATGAGAATAAGAGAGGATATTGATCAGCATAGCCTTGGACAACTTCTTCACCAGTATATGAACATTGAAGAGGACTTTGTAAGAGAACTATTTTACGGTTCAGAAACAAAAATGGTTCGCGCATTCCCAAACGAGTCTGCCATACCTCAACATGATCTTATCGAAATAATGGACTACGAAAGATCAACAGGCGTCATTAAAAATGCCGAACATATTGGTATAAGCACCTGCTATTGCAGACATAAAATGGAGCATGTGGGCAAAAACTGCTCTGCTCCAATGGAAATCTGCATGACCTTCGGGAATGTTGCAGATTCCTTGATAAGATCTAACTATGCAAAACGGATCACTAAAGAAGAATGTCTTTCACTTTTAGATAAAGCATATGAACATGATCTGGTACAAATTGGTGAGAATGTACAGGATGAAGTGTCATTTATCTGTAATTGCTGCAGCTGCTGCTGCGAAGCGCTTCTGGCAGCAAAAAAATTCGGCACTTCACAAACTATTGCTACAACAAACTATCTTCCGGAAATTAACAATGATAATTGTACAGCATGCGGTAAATGCGTTAAAGTTTGTCCGATTGACGCGCTGGAACTGGAAAGAGAAAAAGATAAGCATACTCTTCACCTAAAAGAGGATCTCTGTCTGGGATGCGGTATATGCATACGTCATTGCAGCTTTGATGCAATAAAGCTGGTGAAACGGGGAAGCCGTATCATAACTCCTGTTAATACTACACACCGGGTTGTTTTAACAGCAATAGACAAAAAAGTTCTCCCAAATTTAATTTTTGATAACTACGAACTGGCATCACACCGGATATTAGCAGCCATTCTTTCTGCTATTCTTTCACTACCTCCGGCAAAACAGCTACTTGCCAATGAGCAGATCAGGTCAAAATATCTGGCTAAACTCCTTGAAAAGCAATAGCCCTATATAACAGAAAAAGCCGCTAAAAAAAGCGGCTTTTTCTGTTATATATTATTCATTGATAAAAAAATCAGGGCCAGGGATTCCAGTCACCCCAGTTGTCCAGATACACTTTATACGCTATATTATTTTCACTGTTATCCTGTACAAATTTTTTAGTCTGAGCAACTATCTCCTGTTCTCTGGAAATTGTTATTTCACCCAGTAAAACCCGTGTCCTTAAAAAAACAAAGTACGTGTCCAGTACATCGTGAACACAATAATCATTTATTTCCTGAATAAGCCCCTGGCGGAACATATTATATACTTCGTCACCCTTGGTACCCATTTTGCCGGGCTTCCCCAGAACCTTTGCCAGTAAATTAAGACCGCCATTCATTCTGATTGCATTATAATTGGAAATCCAGTCCTGCAGATCAATATGCTTGGTTCCGAATCGGTTACGCCCTGCCCACTTATCTTTAAAATGCCTTTTAGCTGAATAGCCATAACGGAAAGCCATTAATTCAAGAAGAGGAATATCAAAACCGCGCCCGTTAAAAGTTACCATAGATGCATGATTGTACAGATTTTCTACTCCATGCCAGAAAAGCCTGGTCATTTCAGAAGCGCGATACTCCGGCTTATCAAGAATAACAACATCAATCAGCGAAAAATCCTCTGCCACCTTCCCAATACAAACAGAAACCGGATACTGAAAAGTAACCGGTATAAAATCTGTAGTCCCATTGGAACCTTCAAGAATTTCCTGTTGATATCTGCTTATTGCTTCATGCTCTGTTATATCTTCTTCAGAATATTTAACCTTTTTAATAAGGCTTCCGTCAGGCACACTTTCAACATCAAAGACAAGATACTTTACTTCATCATAATTTTTCGACAATTATCTATTTACCCTTAGCCTTATCATCCATTTTTGAAAGAAAATCTTTAATAAAAGGATCTGTTTCAGATTCCTTTGCCTGCTGCCACACAGGAATAGATTTTTTTGAACCGATTCTGAGAGTAGCAAGAACAGCCGCATATCTCACAGTGGGGTTATTATCACTTAATACTGCTTTATTAAGCACATCAACAGCCTTTTCCTCTCCAATATATCCAAGAGCCATAACAGAATGGAGTCTCACCATATCTCTGCTGTCTGCAGCAAGTACTATAAGACTATCAAGGGCTT
>CAYYKZ010000037.1:0-2728 GCA_964468455.1 uncultured Leptospirales bacterium
GGTAATGGAATATAATGAATATAAGAGGGCTGTATAAAACCTCCCTGGTTGATTTTCCGGGGAAAATAACTTCAGTTATCTTTACAGGGGGGTGCAACCTGCGGTGCGGGTATTGCCACAACCCTGACATGGTCCTGGGCAGCAGCGGCACTTCCGCTGTTTCTGAGGATTATGTTTTTGATTTTCTTTCAGGGAGAAAAAACCTGATAGATGGAGTGACTGTAACAGGAGGTGAGCCTTCACTTCAGGCTGATCTGCTGGACTTTCTTAAAAAAATCAAAGATATGGGTTTCCTCATTAAGCTTGATACAAACGGCTTTTCTCCAGAGGTTATAAAATCAGTAACAGCCTCTGATCTTGCAGACTATATTGCCCTTGATATTAAATCTTCACCACCAAAATATAGAGATGTAACAGGCCGGGATTATCCTTTTACTACTGTGCTTGAAACAATTGATATACTCAAAAATTCCGGTATAGATTTTGAACTGCGGACTACATGTATTCCTCAGCTTGTGACTGATGAAGATATAGTGCTGATAGGGGAAAATGTTGGAAGGGTTAAAAAATATTTTCTTCAGCAGTTTGTCAATACCGGCAGATTAGTTGATCCTGCTTTTCACGAGCTTTCTCCCTATCCTGTCGCCTATCTTGAGAGTATGCGGAAGAAATGCCTTGAGTTTGCAGAAACATGCGTTATACGGGGTATATAATTCCGGTCTTTGATTATCCGCCAATTTTTGACATCGCCTTAATCCCGCAGGATATAGATCTGCATCCTTTGTTGTCAGCAGTACATTCTATATTATGGCCTTTCTGTTTTTCTTTGATGCATCTGGAAATATATTCTTTCAGTTCTTCATCTCCAGCATTACGATCAAGAAGTTCTTTCAGGTTGTAGTTTTTTTCAGAGTAAAGGCATGTTCTAAGGTTGCCTTCTGCTGTTATGCGGAGCCTGTTGCAGGATGAACAGAATCTGTGTGTTACCGGCGGTATAATCCCCAGTCTGATTTTACGGTTTTTGTATTCTATATCATATCTCATGGCAACATCTGAAACCTGTTTGACTATAGGTATTAATTTCCCCCGTGCTTCCAGGGCTTTTACAAGTTCATCTGATGGTACAAATGCGTTAAGTTCATCCTGCTCAGTAACGGGCATGCGTTCAATAAACCGGAGTGTTATATTTTTATCCATAAAATAATCAAGAAAATCATCAAGTTCTTCAAGGGTGTGGGTAAAGAGAACTGTGTTTACCTTGATGTTAAAAAAATCTGATCCGGCCATTTTTTCTATATTATTTATAACTCTGTCAAAGTGATCTCTTGCTGTTAAATCAAGGAAGCGGCTTTTTGACATTGTATCAAGGCTAATGTTTATTCTTTTAACGCCTGTTTTTTTTAAGTCATCTGCATGTTCATGAAGAAGCACCCCGTTTGTCGTGAGACACAGTTCAACATCGGGTGAAGAACGTCGCGCAGATGCTATAATATCCATTATTCCTCTGCGCACAAGAGGTTCTCCGCCTGTAAACCGGACTTTGTTTATACCCATTTTTATGAAAATTTCTATTATTCTGGCAAAGTCCTCATTTCTTAATACCTGATCATGTGGAAGGAATTCCACCCCTTCGGGCGGCATACAGTATCTGCATCTTAAATTACATTTATCAGTTACTGATACACGCAGGTAATTATGATTTCTTAAAAAGGTATCTTTCAGCATTTTTTTTATTCATGCCCTTTATATCATTGAAAAACCGGATCTTTTCTATTTATAAAACTTAAAAAATTTTTTTTAAATACTTTATTATCCGGTGAAAGTAATAATGCCTTTGTATACATTTCAAATGCAAGGTTTTTTTTACCGGTTAACTCATAAATTACCGCAAGATTGTTTTCTGCTGCGCCATTATTCCATATCTCAGAAGCATCGTGAAGGAGTATGGATGCCGAATGATAATTACCATCTTTTATTTCGTTATAGCTTCGCTGCAGTATTAAATCAAGGTTTTTGTCACCATCTTTTACAGAAAGGTATTTAATTCTTGAATAACGGACTGTTTTTTCTGCAGATTTTTCTTTATATTCAGGAGCGTGTATAATAACATAATATGGATTTTTATAATTTAAATCTGAGGTTTGATATTTCCCCTCAATGCTGATTTCTCTGTAGGATGAACAGGAAATCAGTATAAGGCAGAGAAGGGGAAATATTTTTTTATATAGATGGAGATATCGTTTCACAGCATTGTTCTACAGCTTGTGCAATATTGAGAATTTTCTGCTCCTGAAAATGGTTTCCCATTATCTGCAGTCCAATGGGGAGTCCCTGTGAATCCAGACCTGCAGGCACTGATAATGCTGGTATGCCGGACAGATTTGCAGATATTGTTAGAATATCTGATATATACATCTGAAGGGGGTCACTTATCATTTCACCTATTTTAAATGCAGGTGAGGTTGTAACAGGGGAGATTAGGGCATCAACCCTGGAAAAGGCATCCTGAAAGTCTTTAATAATAAGAGATCTTCCCTGCAGCGCCTTGAGATAATAGGCATCATAATAGCCTGAACTTAGTGAATAAGTACCCAGTATTATTCGGCGCTTTACCTCCTTGCCAAATCCTTCACTTCTTGTTTTGCTGTAGAGTTCGACCAGGTTTGAGGCGTTTTCAGATCTGAAGCCGTATTTTATACCGTCATAACGGGCAAGGTTGGAGGATGCT
>CAYYKZ010000037.1:2738-13798 GCA_964468455.1 uncultured Leptospirales bacterium
AGTAGATCTTCTGCATAAGAAACTATTACATTTTCCGAATCGCAGAGTTTTGCCGGTTTACCTGATCTGGGATTGTCCACGCAGAACTGGACCTTCAGCCCTGCTGCCGGAGCGAAAACGCTATACGCAAGGTTTGAAGATGCTTCAGCTGTGGCTATGAGGTAGTATATTGGTATTGCATATTGAGTAAATTTTAAACTTAGAGGTTCTATACGCGCGCCGGCTTTTTCCAGTTCCTGAAGTTTTTCCTTTATTGTTTTATCTATTTCCGGAGATATCCCCTTGAAATATTCATCCGGTACACCAATAACCATTCCCTTAATATCTGAATTAAGATTATTTCCTGAGAAGTCCACTTCCCTGTTTACAGAGGTTGAATCTTTAGGGTCATGACCTGATATAATTTCAAGGAGAGATGCAGCGTCTTTTACATTTCTCCCGAATGTTCCAATCTGATCCAGTGATGAAGCAAATGCAACAAGCCCGAATCTTGATACCCTGCCGTATGTGGGTTTAATTCCTGTTACACCGCAGAAAGCAGCAGGCTGGCGGATAGAGCCTCCTGTGTCAGATCCCAGGGAAGCGGGTGCCATTAGGGCAGCTACAGAAGCTGCAGACCCACCTGAACTTCCGCCAGGAACACGGCTTTTATCAAAAGGATTTCTGGTTACTCCAAAATATGAATTTTCCGTTGATGAACCCATGGCAAATTCATCCATATTTGACTTGCCCAGCAGTAAAAAACCCTTTGATAACAGTTTTTCATAACTGGTGGCATTGTAGGGAGGGATGAAATTTTCAAGAATTTTAGAGGCGCATGTTGTTTTAACACCCTTTGTGTTTATGTTGTCCTTTACTGCTACAGGTACTCCGTCAAAAGGTGACAGCTCTGTTCCTGAAGAACGGCGTTTATCGGACTCTTCAGCATTTTTTACGAGCTCATCCCTGTTAAATGTAATATAAGAATTAATTTCAGTATCAAGTGTTTCTATTCTGTCAGCAAAAGAGAGGGCTATATCCTTTGCGGAAATTTCTTTTTTATTCAAAAGCTCAGATAGTTCATTCAGGCCTTTTTTATAAAGCATATGATCCTCCATGGTCTTGTTTATAGATTTGCGGGATGTGAATAAGTGTCAATAAAAAAATAGAGGGACAGAGGCCTTTATGGATGCGTTTAACAGATCTTTACAGGATGAGCCGGTAATTATAGCTCAGGAATAAAAAAATACCTTGAAATATTGTTTAACAAATATATTTTAGATATAAGTGGAACTTTATTGATTGTAATTCAGATGTTCCATTGAGGCAGCAATATCTGATTTTTATAGGTTGCCATAATATTCTTTATTGTCAGGCATGACGGAATAGAACGGTTTTCACTCATCTGTTAAAAAAATGTCTGATTTATATTATCCTCCTCTTTGCAGGCGGCAAATCCAGATTTCCGGAGTTTTTCATGTTTAAAAAAAGATTTATTCCTCTTCTGACTCTGATAATAGTATTCTCATGTTTTAAAAAATCGGAAGGACTTAAGCAGTCCGAAATGCAGATTCTTATCAGCAGAGTTCTTATGGATCATGCATATTATAATACTATTGATGATACTATATCCAGAAAAATTTATTCCAATCTGATTAATTCACTGGATCCCGGGAAATATTATTTTTACCAGTCCGATATAGATTCTTTTTCAAAGCATGAAATGCTTTTTGATGATTATATAATTTCAGATGATTACACTGTTTTATATGATATATTTTCAGTTTATAAAAAGCGTACTGTTGAGGCAATGAAGCTTTTTGATGAAATTCTTGCCAGGGATTATGATTTTTCTATCAATGAAAATATAGTTGTTGAACGTGATAAGGTTCCATTTGCATCTTCCACAGAGGATATGAGTGAAAGATGGCGGAAAAATATTAAGCTTCAGCTCCTTAACTATACATCTTCAGGGAAAAGTATTGATGAAGCAAAGTCCAAACTTAAAAAGAAGTATGAACTTACCCAGAAGCGTATAGATGAAATAGATGAGGGCAGGCTCCTTGGCATTTTTATGAATGCCTTTACAACCGCACTTGATCCTCATTCCAATTATCTTACAATTGATGAACACGAGGATTTTGAAATTTCTATGAAGCTTAAACTTCAGGGGATAGGGGTCCGCCTTCGTTCAGAGGACGGCTTTGTAATAGTTGAATCGATAATTACAGGAGGTGCTGCGGATAAACTCCCTGAAGATCTTCAGCTTATTCCAAATGACAAGATTATGGCAGTAGCCCAGAAAGAAGGTGAATTTGTAGATGTTATTGATATGGATTTGCGGGATGTTGTAAAGCTTATAAGGGGTAAAAAAGGTACAACCGTAAGGCTTAATATCCTGAGAGAATCTGCCGCAGGGCCTGAAAGAATGGTTGTTCCTATTGTAAGAGAGGAAATTCAGCTTCAGGATAGTGAAGCATCTTCTCAGGTAAAGGAGTACAGCAGGAATAATAAAAAATATAAGGTAGGATATATTAAACTGCCTTCTTTCTATGAAGATGCAGAGAAGAATAAAAGCTCATTTGGTGATGTGAGCAGGCTTTTAAGTGAAATTGAGAAGGATAAAGCTGATGTTGTTGTGCTTGATTTGAGAGGGAATCCGGGCGGGTTGTTGTCAGAATCAATAAGAATTGCCGGACTTTTTATTGAAGAGGGTCCTGTAGTTCAGATTAAGAATAAAAATAATCCTCCGCGTATATATTATGCTGATGAAGAACAGATGCACTACACCGGACCGCTTGTGGTGCTTATAGACAGATTCAGCGCCAGTGCTGCAGAAATTCTTGCAGGTGCAATCAGGGATTATCGTCGAGGTGTTATTATAGGACCGGGGAATACCTTCGGCAAGGGCACAGTACAGTCCTATCAGGTTCTTCCCCGCCGTCTTGGTGCAATAAAAACAACAACACATATTTTCTACCAGCCTGATGGAACATCGAATCAGCTATGGGGTATTGCACCTGATGTAGTTGTTCCGGATATGAGTTCAATATGGAAAATCGGAGAGAGTGAAACCAGGTTCCCTCTAAAATGGGAAAAAATCAGAAAACCTGATTATAAGGTGTATAAGTATATTACACCTAATATTGCAGATAAGCTTAACAGTTTGTCAAGGAGCAGGACAAGGACTGGGGAGTATATTAAGCTTAGAGAGCAGATTGAAAAGTACAGTAAAAGGATGCAGGATAGAACAATTTCTCTTAAAGAGGAGTCTGATATAAACAGGCAGAGAGAGAAGGAGATGGAGGAAAAGATTAAGCAGAACAGGGAAAAAGATAAGATTGATCTGGAGAATGACCTTTTTCTCAGAGAAGTATTTAATCTTACCGCTGACTATCTTGAAATGATTAAGTAATATAAGGAAATCAGAATAAAATAAAATTTATTTTAAGCCGGCACTGGTAAAATAATCTCTTACCTGTGCCGGGGATTCATCAGCAGAAGTTACAATCACATCCACTCCATTCCTCATGCATTTTATTCTCAGATAATTAATTATATCCTGTGAAATTGAAAGCTCTGGAGAATCAATAAAAATTACCAGTTCAATGCCGTAATTTTTAACCAGTTTGTATAGAAGTTCATATCTCTCTTCCGGACTCCGCAGGCATGGGGCATAGGGCCGGTATGAGTATGCATCGAGCAGTTCATAAAAAAGGTAGTCTGATTTATTATCCAGTGATATGTCAAAAGACCGTCTCCCTGTAGGGGTGTCATCTTCAGTAATTATTAGTCCTTCTTTTTCTATTAAGTCAGCAGTTTCGCCCTTAAAGGGGGCGCAGGAAAAAAGCATCGCCCGGAGAGAATTAGTTTGTTCCGGTTCTGAATAATTTCTGCAGAAATCAAAAACAGGAGTAATGTATTCAAGTGCTGTTTCAGGCGGGAATATCAGGGCTGTTTCTAATATTATCTCAAGTTCGCTTTGAGTAAGCATTGAAGGTGATGAGTTTCTTAATGAACAGATTCCCCGTACTGTTTTTCTGAGATTTTCATAAACACCGGATTTTTCTTTCAGAACATCAATGTTTATTTTTTTGATGTCTGCACTGAATATTGTGTGCAGCAGCTTTGAAGTTTCATTATGTATTGCCACTGCAGCGTCTTCACCAAAACCTGGCGGTATTTTGAAATTATATACAGGTATGGATATATCAGGAACTGTATATAAGCAGCCTTTTTCAGGGGCAACATAAACGTCAGCAGTCTGAGACCAGTATTTTTTTATGTTCTCATCCTCATTTAAAAAGGATGGTATTTTTAAAGAGAGTATATTAAAAGATGATGTAATTTCAGGAGGTACTGTTTCCATCTGCCATGCTGAAACAGAAACATTGTTTTCTATTTTGTATTTTTTTAATATGTCATTATATGATGCAAAAGCATCTTTTATTCTGCTGATTGATGATCCTTTACGGTCCGTACCCATTAAAATTCTGCTCCTGAATAATATTACTTTTTTTACACATTAAAGGGGAATCTTCAGGTTAGAGATGCATAAACAGGTTTTTATAAGAGGCTGTTTATGCATTCAGGCTGATTTTATTTTTTATCTTCGCTTCCTCTCATGATAAAACCGAAGGGGCGTTTTTTCAGTTCAAGGGATATTTCATTTATTGTTTCAGAGGTTTCCCTGAATGTTTTTACAGTTGATATAATGTCATTTTCAGAGCTTGTAAGAATTTTATTTAATGATTCCATGCTGCTGTTAAGATTAGTTGTCATTGACTGTATGTTGGCCCTGCTTTCATTTGATATTAGATTAAGTGTGTTTACTGTATCAGTTATTGTCGCAAGGAGTTTGTGAACATCCTGCAGAATAGCCTCCAGGTTAACATACTCGAACCCTTCTATCACGTCCTGATCGCGCAGAGGTTCACCTCTTCTTTCAGGGTTCCTGAGCTCAATAACTGTATCTCCAATAATATTCTGGTTCATAATTATTGCCGAGCAGTCTTCATGCAGGTCTATATCTTTTTGTATCCTCATCTTTGCAAGGAAATGCAGGGAAGGCTTGTAAACAGGGGTAAGTTCAACAACACGGCCAATGTCATATCCTTTAAGTTTAACAGCTGTACCTTTTTTTATAGCAGAAATATTTTCTATTTTCAGGTAAACATCAATTGTAGAGCCTGACAGGGAGTAGCCCAGCTTAACTATAAAAAACAGTAGAACTATTGATAGCGGGATAAAAACAAAAAGTCCCACTTTCAGTTCATTCGGGTTTGTACGTGAGTTCCGTTTCATCATCTGCCCCTTTATAAAATAGGCATTGGCCCTTCAATGCTGTTATCTCTGTATTGAACAAGATAGGGATTGTCCGAGTCAATAAAATCTTTTTTTGTCCCTTGAAAAACAATTTTTCCGTTAAAAAACATAATATATTTATCAGAAATATCAACAAATTTTTCCGGCCTGTATGTAATGACAATCATTCCTTTATCTTGATCTTTGGAGCGCTCTTTTATAAGGTTCATTAGTGTTATTATGTTTAGCTGACAGTGGTTTTCCAGAGCATGTTCAATAAAAAGGAAGTCAGGATCAAGGGCGGTTGCCCTTGCAAAGGCGGTTTTAAGGATTTCCGACCTTGTAAGGTCAACAGGACGAAGCTTTTTGCAATGATCCAGGTTAAGGTCGTAAATAAGCCGGTTGATCCGTTTTTTTATATCATCAGCGGATTTCTGGGAAAGATATTCCAGAGGGAGAGCCACATTCTGTTCCAGGGTCATGTTGCTTAAAAGGCCGAAGTCGCCATGAATATAACCTACTTCTTTTTTATAATCAAGTTTATCCATGTAATCAAGATCTTTCAAAGAATCGCCTTTGTAATAAATATCGCCATCATATTCAGTATTTACATTTATTACAAGATCTGCCAGGGATGACATGCCGCATCCTTCAGGACCGAAAATGGTGATGCTTTCCCCCCTGTGTAGAGAAAAGGAAATATCATTGAGCAGGGTTATGCCTTGTTTCTGATATGTTACTTTTGATATTTCAAGTATTGTGCTGCTCATTACTGTCTCCGGCTTAAAGGTAAAATATTATTGAAACCATTACATTTACAATTATTGATACAAAAAGGGTTCTTGTAACAGCTCTTGAAACATATATAGGTATTTCAAACTTTGATTGAGGCATAAATCCGTAGTAACAGCTGATTAATGGAATTGTAGTTCCAAAAATTATGCTTTTTATAAGTGCTGATGCAATATCGCTGTATGTAAAAGCATCAATTATGGACTGCACGAAAACGTCAATGGGGATGAATATTACAGTCAGAGAAATGATATATCCGCCGAAAAAGGCAACAACAATAAATATTATTATGAGAGAGGCAATAGAAATTATAGAAGCAATTATTCTGGGAAAGACAATAAAAAGCCTGGTGTCTATTCCAATAAGTTCCATTGCCAGTATCTCCTTTGACCATTTCTGCACTGATATCTCAGTTGCCATTGCTGTACCTGATCTTATAATTACAATAAGGGCAGTTGCAAGAGGGCCCATTTCTCTGGCTATAATGATTACAAGGAGATTCCCCAGAAAGTCCTCAACTCCGAACTTCGGAAGATTTGTCATGGCCTGAATAATTACAGTACCACCAAGGAGCAGGGCTATTATTATTACTACAGAAAGGGCATCCACACCTGTGAATTTTGTCTGATTAATGATTGTATTATAAATTGAACGGAAATGGAGATATTTGAGGGATTTAAATGATTCAACTATCTCTTTTAGAAATTTGAGAAAATTATTAATTCCCGAATAGAGTGTGAGTAGATATTTCCCGATTTTTCCGCTTAATGTAATTAACATAATTTATCAGTTATTAACCTGTTAGTATTTTTATTATTGTTTTATCTATTGCAGTTTATGCTATAATTCAATATATTTTTATTTTCAGGTAAGTTTTATTTTTAATTGAAGTTATGAATAAATAAATATTCCCGCTCTGGTTGCTGAGCAGGAATATTTGAAATTTATTTAAATATTTTTTGCTTCTATAGGCCAAAATCTTAAAATCCCATATCTGCCAGCCATCCGGTAAGGATCTCCTCTCTTGATTTCATCTCTGCATCATCTGCCGGACATTTCCCAAGCATCTTTTCCGCAGATATTTTCCCATCCAGCATAAAGAGTACCCTTTCTGTTCTGGCTGCAACTCTTATATCATGGGTAACCAGAAATATAGTTGTTCCGGAATTATTTATATCTGTAAGGAGTTCCATTATTTCACCGGATGCTTTTGAGTTTAATGCTCCTGTTGGTTCATCACCGAATATTATTTCAGGATCATTGATAAGGGCACGACATATGCCTACCCTTTGAAGCTGTCCCCCTGAAGCCATGGTTATATCATTCTCCGCTAGTTCTCCAATACCTGTCTGTTTCATGAGCTCTTCTGCTTTTCTGTTTATAGCTTTGCGGTTATTCTCTTTTGCAAGATATGCTGTAAGTATAATATTATCAAAAATGGAAAGGTTTTTCAGAAGATGAATATGCTGAAAAATAAAACCCATATTTTTTAATCGTATCCCGGAAAGCTGTTTTTCAGAAAGTGATGAAAGATGCTTCCCGTTAAAGATAACATCCCCTGAAGTCATTTTGTCCATTCCGCTTATGTTGTAAAGAAGAGTTGATTTTCCTGAACCTGAAGGGCCCATAACAGACACGAATTCCCCTTTGTTAACTTTAAGGTTTATATCTTTTAAAACATGGTTTTTGTTTGTTTTACTTATTGTATAACTTTTATTAAGATTTTTTGATTCCAGTATATAATTCATAATATTCCTCCGTTTTTTTATTCAGTAATAATGTCAGTTATTTTTGATTCTTTTATCCCTCTTATACCGGCCAGAGTAGTTATTGAAACAAGTGCCAGTAAAATCAGGGGAAATATTAAATATGCCATTAAGGGATCAATTACAAATCTTATCTGAGATGCTCCCATGAATGACCATATAAGACTTACAATGCTTTCCCCTGCGGTATTGGCAAAAAGGGTCCCCAGCACTATACCTGCAGCAAGGGTGATAAGTGTTTTGGTGAGGTATTGTTTACGTATGTCATGCAGGGTAAATCCCAGGCTCTTCATAATTGCAATCTGTCTCAAGTCCGCTGATATGAGCATTTTCAGAAATAGTGCAGTAATCAATACTGACACAGCCATGCCTGCAGCTGCTGCAACTGCTGTTACCTTCCGGAGCTGTTCAATAGTGTTTCCCAGGGTCTGTCCCAGGTATTCTTTAAGGTCAGTTACCCGGGCTGGACTGAAAGCACTGGAATAGAAATGTACTTTATCATCAATATTAACTCCAGGCTTCAGGTTAATGCTCACAGTGTACCAGATCGCATTTCTGCTGTTAAAGGGGAATAGAGCCTTTGCTGTTCTTCCTCCATTGGTTACATCCTGGTATATACCGGAAACCGTAACTTTCTTTTCCAGTCCATTTGCAATAAGTGTAAGATGATCCCCAGGCTTTTTGTCCATTTCCCTGCTGTTTAGGTATGAAAGAGCTATCTCATCATCCCTTACAGGTGCAGCTCCGTCAATGTAGTCCAGTGGGAAAAGGGATAAATTACCTGTCTCAATATTTATTGTTTCCTCCCGGCCTTCATTATTTATCATTTTAAATCGTGAAGTAACCATTGGGGAATAGAGCTCCACATCACTGTCCCTGGAAATTGAATCGGTCATTTCAGTAAAGCGCTGATAAATATCATCAGACTGTTTCAGGTCGATCCTTATATGGCTTTTACCTATCCCCATGTATGATACAAAATCGGGGGACTGAATAGTGGTGAGGAAGTTCAGGGGAATAATGATAAAGGCTGATGAAAAAAAGAAAATAAAGCATAACAGGGCAAAACCCCGGAATCCCTGAATGAGGCCTCTCAGACCAAGAAAGAAGTTAACCCCGCTTATTCTGCTTGAATTTAACTGCAGAAATTTAACATTTCCCGATTGCCCCCCCATTGCTCCGGACCGGAGAGCCTCAACAGCTGTTATACGGTTGAATCTTCTGAGTATTATTAAGCATGTGATTATAACAATAATAAATATTATCCCTGATGCTGCAGCAGGAATGATAATACCTTCCCTGCTTTCCGGGGCTTTCCCTATATACATAAGTATATTTGAAGATAATATTTCTGAAAAGAAAGTAGAGGCTGCATATCCAATGGCTGATGCACTCAGCCCCAGAGTAATGTATCTGGAAAGATATATCCATCTGATTTTTGATTTTGCAATACCTATTGCTTTCATTACCCCTATTTCTCTGTAATCCCCTTCGATAGAGGCAATAAGTGTAAACCTGAGACAGAGAAGTGCAATAATCATAAGCATGAGACTGAGAATAATAACCACACCTGCAGCAAGCCCGTCACTGAGGCCGTTAAGTGCTTTGAAAAGATTTATATCTACTGCAGGGCCTTTATCCGGGAGACCGGATGACTGGTAAGCTTCACTGAACTCTTTTATTTTTTCCGGATCATTTAAAAGGAATTCTATGAGATACTCTTTTTCATGGAAGCCCTTCTGCAGAGAATCAAAGTCCGCGTCACTCACCAGAAAACGTTTTGAGTGTATAATTGAGGGATTCATCTGCGCGTCCCTTAGAATGTCAGTGACAGTGAATGTCATTTCCAGGGAGTCGTTTTTTACCCGTACTGTATCACCGATGTTTATATTTTTTTCCTGCATATAATAAACAGGAACAGCAATTTCCCCCCTTTTCAGCTTCAATACACTGTTATCCATATTCAGAAGAAAGTCAAAGGACCTGTTCTGCTTTACAAAACTTATGTCCATAATGCTGTTCTCTTCAGGCTCCTGACTGGCGCCGAGAAAAAGATCAGATCCGTCAATGCTTATCATTTCCACAGTCTGCTGTTCCTTTACAAGGGGGTTGGCATCTGACCACTTTTTAATTTCTGAATCATTTATTTCCCCTGCGTGCATCTGAACAAAGTGGGGTACCCTGGATGATGTAAAGAGCGAGTCAAGAGCGCCGGTTAATTGTACAATCAGGCCTGACCCTCCGGCAAAAAGCATTGCCGAGATCATGATCAGCGCAAACACCACCAGGGTTGTGCTTTTCTGTCTTAAAAAATCTTTTTTTAATATTTTAAATATCAACATATTTTCTACTCCTTATTGTAGAGTGGTGAAATAACTATATTCTCAAGGGAGTGCAGGGACCTGACCTGTGAAGTTATAAAAGAGGTAATAATTACACATATACCTGAGATAATAAACATAAAGCCTATCCCTCTCCCCGGCCCGGTTCCTATAACTCTCCCTATTGTTGAAGTCAGAGCTCCGCCCCTGCTGAAAAGCGGATTAAAAACATGGTCAGCAAGGAATCCTGCAGTAAGATAAGCTGCAATAAAACCCGCCTGTGACAGAACACCGATAATTCCCCATGCACGTCCCTGGAGATTATTGGGAATATTCTTCCGTACAAGAACATCAGCGCTTGTATTAATAAGGGGGAGTGCACAGAAAAAGAAGAATGCTGAACCTGTGATAAACAGAATATTATCTGTTACACCAATCATGGCGAAGAAAAATCCGGCCAGTGCCAGGCCTGTTATAAGCATCTTTCTGTATTTCCCGGTAACTGCAAATACCCCAAGAACAAGGCTGCTTAAGAGCATTCCCGATGCAGCTGTTGACTGAGAAATTCCCAGCGTGGCTGAATCGGTTATTGTTAGCATCATTGGAGCAAAGAGTGTCTGGAGAAAGCCCACAAAAAATGTGACAAGTGAAATAATCATTATAAGCATAAAGACCCCTTCTTTAGCTGTAAGGGACCTCCAGCCTTCGGTCATGTCATTCAGAAAATTCTGCTCCCTGGTTTTTGAACATGGGAGCATTTTATTTTTTATTACCATTACTGAAATAACCGCAGTAATGAATGTAAAGAGGTCAATGATCATCACTGTTTCAACATTGCTGACTGCTAAAAGGAGCCCAGCCAGTGCAGGGGAGATTAAATGCTGGGCAGATGATGCCA
>CAYYKZ010000038.1:0-13577 GCA_964468455.1 uncultured Leptospirales bacterium
ATACACCTTTTTATATAATCCTTATGTTTCTCACTCTCAACAGGTGGTGTAAAAATTACAATATCCCCTCTTTCAATGTCTCTAACAGCAAGAAATTTAAGATGAATTCCCTTGTCCATACCAAGCATTCGGGGAATAACAGGGCCGTATGTTATTTTTTCAACAAAAAGATGATCCCCTATTTTAAGGGTTTCCTCCATTGAACCTGTGGGAATATAATAAGCCTGAACAACATACTGTATAATATGAACAGCAAGAACAAGAGCAACTACTATAGCATCAACAAATTCCCATATTTTTTTAAATACAGCAGTTCTTTTAGGTGCCATATCTTCAAGAATAGCGGAGATCTCCTCCCTTGCATCTTCAGAAAGAAGCCCGAAGGGGAAAGATGTAGCAGTGTACTTATCCCGTATTAAAAGGTTACCCGTTGTATTTACTTCCAGATATGTTATTTCATCTGCAGGTATTTTAACACTTTTTACAGCACTCTTTACTTCAACAAAACCTGTATTAAAACGGATAGAACCGCCCTTGTAATTTTTATATTTGATAATATAATTGATATAGCGGATCAGATAAAAGGTGGTTGCAAGGCTCCCTATAAAATAAACTGCCATGCATGGAGTTTTCACAAATGGAATTGCAACTGCCAGAAAAAGTGTGGAATAAACAAAAAGAAAGAGATAAAGAGTCCTTTTTAAGAAAAATCTGGAAACTTCACGGCCGGAAATAATAGAATATTCCGCATCAATATCTCTTGATTTATCAAGTCTGAAAAACTGAATCATTCATTTCTCCTTGGAAATACAGTAAAGAGCCTCTAAAAAAGGCAATGTGGAGTAAAACATACAACAAAAAAGAATAAAAATACAAAATTTATTGCACAAATAACAACATACATTTAAAATAGTTAATTATAAGTGTCCACAACTTTTTTATATGAAAACATTAGAAGAAATATTAAAAAAAATACCACAGGAACAATTAAAAGAGATGGCATCCGTGCTATCGATAAAAAGCTATAATGAGAATAAGTTGAAAACTACCCTTAATAATATATTCAGCATTAATAAAATTCTCTCCCGCTTTAATCCTGAAGAACTCACTATCCTTAAGCTGATTTACTCAGATAATGATGGAATTTCTTTCGGTGAAATACAGAAAAAAACCGGCATGGATATTCAGAAAATCGAGAACATAATAAATGTCCTGTCCGGAAATCTTCTTGTATATATTACTAAAAACCGGCAGCTCCTTAACAAAAAAATGGATAAGGTTTACTGTATAGAAGAAATTGCCGGAATTTTTACAATATCATCATCTGCTGATATTAAGGACTATCTGCAGAATGCCCAGGATGAAATGATAAACACCCAGGCCGGTGACAGTCCCCTTTCAAAGATCAAGGACCAGAAAAGTATTGAGCTTATTAAAGAGATTTTTCTGAAGGGAGGGGTAACAACCATAAGAGAACTGGCAGAAAACAGTCAGAATGGTGATTATGAAAAAACAATAGCCAATCTTATTGAAAAAAATATTCTGAAATTCTTTTTTGTCCTTTCAGACACAGTTAATACATTTATAGCTGTATATGAAGAAATTATGCCCCATGCAGCATCCCTCTTCAGTGAAATCTCTGAACCAGATGAAATAAGCAACAGCTTCAACACAGTTATTAATCTTTTACATGCCTATGATTCAGTATCATCATTCGGACTTTTTCTCACTAAACAGGGGAAGTTCAGAAAAATTGACATAAAAAAGATTTCCGACAGAATGCTCAATATCAAAAATTATAAAGGTGAACTGATAGACAAAGAGGAAACTGCTCAATTTTCACTTCAGCTTATGAACATACTGGAATGCCTTAAAATTGACAGGGACATAGGTGTTGTAAGCCTTAAAAAAATTGCAGATAAGCTTGATGATCCTGTACAGATACTTAAAGCACTTTTTAACAGAATTATAGCAGGGCACAAACCTGCAGACATTTTCACCTCTGCAGTAGCTATTCCCGATGCCTCTGATATAAAAACAATCCTTTCCATATTTCAGAAAGTTAAAAAAGGTGACTGCCGGTATTTCAAGCTGCTCTTTACAATGACGGAACGCATTAATAACCTGAAAAAATATGAAAAAATTGAATCTGATGATTCTGAAAAAGAAAATCATAGGTTTAAATCCCTTATTGAATTTATGCTAATAACCGGTGCTGCAGGAATTGACCGTGGAAATCTTTATTTAACTGAAGAAGGGAAATGGCTTCAGGCAGCCCTGGGAAATAAAAAATACTCCCGCGATGTGGAAGCATCCAGATGTGTTTATATAAACCCTGACTTTACATTGATGATACCTGACAAGGAGATAGATCCTGTTTCCCTTTATTATCTTCTTGCCTACACTGATATTATTAAAAATGATGTTATTACTGAAGTGGCTATAGCAAAAAATTCGATAGTAAATGCCAATAAAAGAGGAATGTATATTGAAAGATTCATTTCCACACTAAATAAATATGCAAAAAACGGAATTCCCCAGAACCTGGAATTTCTTTTAAAGGAATGGACAAATCAGACTATAAGAATAGAAATCTCAAGATCAATATTAATCCACTCAAGCCATAGCACTCTCCTGGATGAAATATCATACAGCAGCATTTCAGGATTAATTATTAAAAGGATATCTGAAAATTACGCTATAATAGCCAGGGATTCAATAGACGAAATAATAAAATTTTCGCGGAAATTTGATGTTGTTATTAATATCTTTGAAAATCAGGACTAATAACTAATCCTGCAGAACCTTTATTTTTACAGGAAAATTCCAGCTCATAAATTCCTGAAGAGCCTTTATTGTTTTATCCTGAACAAAGTAAAGCCTGTCATTAAGTTTTACAAGCCCCCCTTTATAATAGGTATGTTTCATCTGGTGATCAACCCACCCCACAAGTTCAACCTTTTTCCAGTTATCTACAGTTTTCAGCACAGGGAGTTTGCGCAGATGAAGTTCCTTGATGATACCGTTTTGTACTGAATCAGCTAAAATTTTTTCCCATTCCATATTTATTTCATCTCATTTATTTATTAAATTTCTTTTATTGCCGCTTCTTTAACTATTTCAATATCAGATGATACATTTTTACCAGTGATCCTTTATGTACTCCCGACTGGGCCCCAGTGAAGCGACAAAATACTTTAGGGGCTTGATAGAGAACTTCTTCGGATGATTTAGAAAAATAGTATAATTACTTCCTGAATGAATCATATAATCATATATAATTATCGGCTTTAATGCCTCTTTTTAAGCTCCATGTTTTCATCTACAAGTGATTTTATCTTTGATTCCAGATCACTCTTCTCTTCCCTCAGTCGAATAAGCTCATTATGAAGCTCAAGGGCCTCAACCCTGCTTAACTCGGCAACATTTTCAGTAGCATCAATTATTTTTTTTGCATCATAAAGCTCCTTAGAGGAATAATCAATAAGAACTTCCTGAACCTCAATAATTTTATTAGCATTAAGGAGTTCATTACGTCTAAGTTCATCAAGCATTTCTTCAGCTTCAACCCTTTCTTTCAAAACAAGATAGTCCCTGTTTCTCATAAGCGCAATTCGACGGATTGTGTCATTAAGGTTAAGCTGCTCCTCCATAAGTTTTTTTTCAAAATCAATCATTTTAACAAAGGCCTCTTTTTCGGCTTTGTCACTGAAAGAATCTTTACGGTCAGGGCAAAGTACAGCTTCGAATATTTCCATTCGGGACTCTGACTCTTTTGAAATCATAGACATAAGTTTTTTATATTTTTCAACAAGAATTGTTTTTTCCAGAAGAAGAAGAAACTCCCGGTTATCCACTGGACTTGCAATAAACTCAACATGGGTTACATTGGAGGTTTTAACATGAGAATTGTCCATTTTTTCCGGGGGCATAATAATAAATTTCACTCTGCTGCTCCCCTCTTCAATTGAATCAGCCAGAGATAAAATTTCCTCAGTCTTAAGTCCTGTAATATCAAAAATCAGGATATAGTTTTCCCTGCATTTCTTTAAAATAGAAGTGTTGGAAAAAGTTGATACAAGTTTAACTGTAAGACCCAGAGATTCAATAACCTTTGCAAGTTCTCTACCCTCATAATTATCAGTAAAAACTACTACATTGGCATTTTCCATTAATTAACCCGCACAAATTTTTAAGTTTCGCAAAATGAATTCTATCCCTCTATTTTTTTTAAACAACTCTTTTTTTTATTTTTCCCCGGATATAATACCTTTCCCTGTAATATAAACAACCCGCAAGATAAAACACGGATAAAGAGTCTTTTTTGAAATTTACTTTCATATAAATATAATAAAAAATACTTGTCATTACCAGTATATAACTAAATTTGTCCAAAAATAACAAAACATATTAAATGAGGGTAATTTTGAAGTTAAAAAGAATAAGTGCAATATTGCTTGTTAGCGGGGCAATATTTTTCGGATATAATAAGTGGCTCTTCTCATGGGGATTATTCGACCTTTTTTCGGATCAGGCCTTTACAGAAGAGGGGCTTGAAAAAGTAACAGAATTTAATCCGGAAACTGATATTCTCTACCTTCCCGGTCTGGAAGGGAAAGATATATTTAAAGCATCAAAGGACCTTTCCATTACAAGGAAAAAGGATATCAGAAAATTCATCTATCTTTACCTTACAACAGGAAGGGAATATGTAAAAGCATCCATTTCCAGATCATATGATTATATGGATATTATTGAAGAAATATTCAGAGAATACCCGGATATTCCTTCAGAGATAGCTCTTCTTCCTCTTCTGGAAAGCGGTTTTAATCCCATGGCAGTTTCAAGAAGTAATGCTATCGGCTTATGGCAGTTTTTAAGCAATACATCAGTATATTTCGGCTTAAAATCGGACAAGTGGGTTGAGGAGAGGCGTGATATTGATAAATCAACCAGAGCAGCCCTTGAGCATCTGCGCCACCTGTATAATTCCTTCGGTTCATGGGACCTGGCCCTGGCAGCCTACAATGGAGGCGGAGGTCAGGTAAAAAGAGCAATGGAAAAATCGGGAGCAAAAGATGTATGGGAGCTTAGAAAAGCCGGTGTTCTTACAAAGGAAACCGAAGAATACGTTCCCCGTTACCTGGCTCTTTTAATAATCTACAATAATCAGAAACTATTCGGCCTTGATAAAGAAATAGCCAGGCCTGAAAAGGAAAATACCATTCCAGTAAAGCTTAAATATGCTGTTGATATCCATGAGGTATCCAGGCATCTTGAAGTTCCAATTGATATAATCAGGAAATATAATCCGGAATTAAACAGAAACCTCACTCCGGTAACAGTTGATGAATATTCACTGAGACTCCCCGCTAAAGCAGCAAAAGAATTTGAAAAAAAAAGCCACATCTTATACAAAAAACACATTAAAAAAATAAAGCAATACACTGTAAAAAAAGGCGATACTGTTAACAGTATCGCCTTAAACCATAAAAGCCAATCATCACTTATAATAAAATTCAATGATTTAAAAAAACCTTACATAATACGTCCGGGACAAACCCTCTATATCCCTCAATAATTTCTCTTATCTGCATTTTAACATTATAAATCCCGGCATTCTTCATACTTTTTTTCAGAAAGATTTTATTTACGGCCTCTTAGCGATCTCATATATCATACATATATTAAAAAAAGTCCTATATTCCAGTATAAAAGTGTCCTTATAACAGACAGGTATATATAAGGTTTTTACTCTTAATATCAATAATTATTACCGATTATATAAGAATAAGTATTCAGGTCAGGTTATTATGAAAAATATCCCTTTAATTAAAAGCAACAGCCGATTAAAAACAATATGGAATATCATTGTTATTTTTGCGGTATTGATATTCTCCATTATATTTTCCTACAGATACACATTCCATATTTATTCTCATGGTCTCCTTTACTGGGGACTATTGTTAATTCTGGCAATTGATATTGTTATTAATTTTAATTCAACAGTCAGAGTGGAACATGCTGATTCAAATAACAGAAAAATAATTGCCGGACACTACTTAAGGCGCTGGTTTATACCCGATCTGTTTATAGCACTGCCCCTTGATTTTATACTGCTTCTTGCCCTTGGAGTTCCGGAAGAAAGTGACGGCAGGCACCTCTTTTATTTTGCACTTATGTTTATTACTATTATAAAGCTTCTTAAAATCAAAAAGATAACCAAGGAGCTTCAGCAGTATTTACGGGTAAATCCCGGTATAATGAGACTCATGGTTTTTGCCTTCTGGTTCACCCAGGCAGTACATTATATTTCACTGGGCTGGATTTTAATCGGCGCTTCTGAATCTGGGCGTATCCCCCTTGACCAGTACATAAGGGCGCTGTACTGGAGCGTAACAACAGTGGCAACAATAGGGTATGGGGACTACCATCCTGACCACGACAGTAATCTACAGATAATATTTACAATAATTGTTCAGATATTCGGTGTGGGTATGTACGGCTACATCATAGGTAATGTGTCCGGGCTTATAGCCAATTTAGATGTTGCCCGTTCAGAATTTATAAAAAAAATTGAATCAGTAAGAATTTACCTTAACAACAAAAAAATCCCCCGGGAACTTCAGGAAAAAATTCTCGGCTATTACCACTATATATGGGACAAGAAGAAAAGCATATCTGACGCAAACCCTATTTCCGATCTCCCTGACAGCCTTACACTGGAAATCATGCTCTACCTTAACCGGGATATGCTGAAAAAAGTTGACCTTTTCAAAAACGCGGAGGATATTTTTGTCCGCGAGGCCATATATCTTCTGAAACCCTCAATTTATCTCCCTGATGATTACATTATAAGGCAGGGTGATTATGGAGACTCCATGTTTTTCCTGAGCAGCGGAGAGGTTGAAGTACTTGTAAATAACCGGCAGGTAGCGAAACTCTACCCCGGGTCAACCTTCGGAGAAGCATCACTCCTTATTGGTGAAAAGCGAAGCGCAACAATACATACACTCACACATTGCGAGGTTTACAAACTGTCAAAAATTGATTTTGACAATCTCCGTTCACGTTTCCCGGAATTTAACAGGGAAGTCGAAGAAATATCACGCCAGAGAGGACTCCTTTGTAAAGATTAAATTTTATGCTCAAATGGCACCACCGTCTTCAGAGACGGGATTGTAAAAAGAAATCTTGCACTAAAATACAATTTCAGGAATAATTTCTGAAAATATTTGATTTAATAAATCAGCTTATGCTTTACAAATAAAATCTCTTTATGGGAATGTAGCTGTTATACAATTTAACTGATAATTATAATTTATTTAACAGTAACCGGAACATAAATCAGCTTTTATAAATTATATCAGTAGATTAAAACCCATTTCAAAAGATGGGGACACAACAGTAAAACAGAATTAAAGGAGCATAAAATTGGACTATTATAAAATAAAAGGCGGGAAAAAACTTAAAGGGGAAGTTAAAATCTCAGGAGCAAAAAATGCCGCGCTCCCGATAATTGTGGCAAGTCTCCTTGCAGATGGTGAAACAATACTGCATAATGTACCTGACCTGAAGGATATAAGGACAATCATAAAAGTAATAGAATACCTGGGAGCTGAGACCGAATTCGACAGCAGTAAAAATATCCTCAAAATAAAGGTAAACTCCATTAAAAACGGAGAAATGCCCTATGAGCTGGTGAAAACAATGAGAGCTTCCGTATATGTAATGGGCCCCCTACTTGCCAGGCTAGGAGAAGCGGATGTTTCCCTTCCCGGAGGCTGCGCAATAGGAGAAAGGCCTGTGGATATTCACCTTGCCGGTTTTGAATCAATGGGTGCAGAAATCGAAATTGAACATGGCTACATCAAGGCAAGGGCAAAAAAACTCACCCCTGCAACATTTACAATGCGTCAGGTATCTGTAGGAGCAACAGCAAATCTTATAATGGGATCTGTGCTTACACAGGGGAAAACTGTTCTTGAAAACTGCGCAATGGAGCCTGATATTGTTGACCTTGGTGAATTTTTAAACAAAATGGGAGCAAAAATTTCTGGACTCGGCACTGAAAGAATCACAATTGAAGGCGTAAAAAAACTCAAACCTGTTACATATTCAGTAATGCCTGACAGAATTGAGGCAGGCACCTATCTGCTCTGCGGAGCGATTTCACGTGGAGAAGTTAAAATTACAGACTGCATACCTGCACACATCCAATCCCTTATTGATGTACTTTCAGGCATGGGATTTAAAATCGAAACAGGCAAAACCAGCGTAAGTATTGCGCCTTCCTCAAAACTTACAGGTTTTATGGTAAAAACCCTCCCCTACCCCGGTTTCCCCACTGACCTGCAGGCGCCGCTCATGTCACTTGCAGCAACTATTCCCGGAATAAGCGTTATAATAGAAACCATTTTTGAAAACCGTTACACCCATGCAGCTGAATTAAGAAGAATGGGAGCAGATATCACCATAGAAGGAAATGTGGCAATAATCAAAGGTGTGCAAAAACTTTCCGCAGCACCTGTAATGATGTCAGACCTGAGAGCAGGCGCAGCACTCATAACTGCAGCAGTTGCCGCAAAGGGTGAAACGGAAATTAGAAGAATTTATCACTCAGACAGGGGTTATGAAAAATTATCAGAAAAGTTATCATCCATTAATGCCGATATAAGGAGGGTAGAAGGAGGAACTTTCTGATGATACGAGGACTCTATACCGGCGCAAGCGGAATGATAGCTCAGGAAGCAAGGATGAACACTGTTTCCAACAACCTTGCCAATGTTGATAAAACAGCCTATAAAAAGGATTCAGCTATTTTCAAGGCTTTTCCTGACATGGTTATACGAAGAATAAATGAAAGCGGCCTTGGGATTACACCTGCAGGTTCCTATGACACAATGCCCTATGTTGGCAAGCTTGGCACAGGCGTAGAGTTAAATGAAGTATTTACAGACTTTGCACAGGGATCACTCCAGAGAACAGAAAACAACTTTGACCTGGCCCTTGAAGGTAAAGGTTTTTTTACTGTACTCACAGAAACAGGAGAAAAATACACACGCGACGGTTCCTTCACAATAAATCAGGACGGAGTGCTCATGACTCATAACGGCAATCCGGTTCTTGGTGAAAACGGCATAATTGTTGTTCAGAAAAACAATTTCATAGTAAATGAAAGGGGCGAGGTCTTAATAAACAGCGAATTACCCCGAGACCCGAGAAATCCTGTAAGCATTAACAGCAACCAGTGGGAAGAGCCGGTTGTACTGGACAGGCTGAAAATAGTTGATTTTGAATATCCCAGAGAAATAAAAAAAGTCGGTGATTCCATGTACAAAGAAACTGAATACTCAGGCCCTCCCCTGCCGCCGGATAATGTGAAGGTAATACAGGGATTTCTTGAAAAATCGAATGTAAATATAATAAGGGAAATGGTTGATATGATCGAAGTTCAGAGAAGTTTTGAAGCTAACCAGAAAACCATATCAACCCATGACCAGACCCTTGGCAAACTTATAAACGAAGTTGGAAGATAAAGATAATTAATCTGCCCGGAATTTCATTATTCCGGGCAGATGATAACCCGCAGCAGACCGTATCAAATAATTTAATACACACCCTGAATCTCCTGAAAAACCGGCCGGTTACAAAATTAATATTGCAGATAAAACCCCATATCAATAGACTAACTTTTAGTGCATTTTAATACTGATTGATACTTAAATTCATTTATCAAAAAAATGCCTGCAGCCAGTTTATTGAGTATATTTTAAAATATAAATAAAAAAACCTGCTAGTTTCACAAGGGGCTCACAAAAGAGGAGGGTGAAATGTGGAAAAATCTTTATGAGTTTTACAAAGACAGATGTGCATGCTTCAGCAGTAATATTTTTTTTAACAATAAAGTCACATATATGGAAGCGTTTAAGCTTGTTGAAGAGAGATGTGCATTTTTACTGTCACAGGGATACAAAAAGGGCGATGTAATAGGAATACTTGCCAAAAGCGACCATGAGTGGGTAATAACCTATATGGCAATAACCTCAATCGGCGCGATTGCCCTCCCTCTTGATGTAAACCTCCCTGCAGGGAACTACCCTGAAATGCTTAAAAAACTGAAAGCAAAGGCCCTCTTTATATCTGATGAATTTAAAGGAATGGTAAAGGGTATCAAAACATTCTCTGTTTCCCTGGACAAAAGCCTGGAGAAAAAGAAAAAAGCTAAAATTCCCGCAGTTAAGGAAAACGATCCCGCATGCTATCTTTTTACCTCAGGAACAACAGGCACACCCAAAATTGTTATGCTGACCCATAAAAATATTTTTGCCACAGCATGGAGTACATCTGAAGTTTCCTACATGTCGGAAAAAGATGTAATGTTATGCATACTCCCGCTCTATCATGTTTATGCTCTTGACGCATGCTTTGTAGGGCCCTTTGCCAGAGGATCATCTTTTATTTATCAGACTTCTTTAAAAGGCCCTGATATAATGAAAAGCCTGGCAGAAAACCCCATAACCATATTCCCTGCAGCTCCAATTCTATGGGAAATGTTCATGGACGGCATCCTGAACAAAGTAAAAGCCCAGTCAAATGCAAAATACCGTGTTTTTAAGTTTTTCCTTGAATATGGCGGCTTAATGAGGAAAATAGGGCTTACAGCTATTGTTAATAAAATTTTTGACCCTATTCACGAAGTATTCGGTAAAAGCCACCGCTTTTTTATCAGCGGAGGAGCGCCATTAAAAGATAAATACAGAAAATACTACAAAAATATGGGGTTTACCCTTATTGAAGGGTATGGCCTTTCTGAAACAACCGGACCTATTACACTTCCTGATCCTGAAAATAATATTACAGGCTCTGTGGGGAAACCTACTCCGGGAAATGAGGCAAAAATAAAAAATATCAATGAAGACGGTATAGGTGAGGTATGGCTAAGAGGAGACTCTGTAATGCCCGGATATTACAAAAATGAAAAAGCTAATAAAGAAGTATTTGATGATGAGGGCTTTTTTAACACAGGTGACCTGGGAAAAATAGACAGAGCAGGCAATCTCTTCCTTACAGGCAGGGTAAAAAATGTTATAGTCCTTTCTTCCGGGAAGAACGTCTATCCTGAAGAGCTTGAAAGTTTTTATAAGCAGTCACCCCTCATTGAAGAAATTGCGGTATTTGGACTTGAGAAAGATGGTTCTGAAAAGGTATATGCTGTGATTGTACCAGTTGAAAAAAATGCAGCATCCTATTCAAGTATAAAATCTGAAGTTGACAGACTTAACAAGGGGCTGCCCGGCTATAAAGCTGTTACAGACTTTGCCATATCATTTGATAAACTCCCTGCTAATTCCGCCAGAAAAATTGTTTACAGAGAGATAATTGATCTGCTTAAAAAAGGAATCTTTCAGGAAAGTGAAGATGATTCAGCAACCCTTCTTGCGGAACTTAAAGGCACAACCCAGGAAGAGGAAATAATAGTAGAATATTTAAAAGAAAAGCTTAAGGCAAAAACACTATATGCAAAAGAATCACTTGCTGACATGGGACTGGACTCACTTTCCCTTGTTGACCTTACGGTGTTTCTTGAGGAGAAGCTTAAAATTTCAATTGACCTTGAAAGAATGAAAAGCCTCGACACACTGGAACAGGTACTTCAATACCTGAGCTCCCTTGACAAAGGATCAAATACGAATCTCAGCCAGCGGCTTTTTGAGGGTGAGATAACTGAAAAGCCATTGCTGATATTTAATCCTATTCTATACATCTGGATAGGCTTAATAAAGCTTATATGCCATTTTGTAATTAAAACTGAAATAGTAAACAAAGAAAAACTTCTATGCGACAACTGCATAATGATCGCAAATCACAGTTCGTACCTTGATTTAATATTAATGACATATGCCATGCCAGTTAAAAATATTAAAAACACCTATGCCATAGGAAACATCAAGGTATCAATAATACGCTTTATTTTCCCTGGAATGCCTGTGATATGGATAGATTACTCAAAAAACACCAACGAAGTTTTCAAACGAAGTGCCGACCTTCTGCGACAGGGGAAATCGGTGATGATTTTCCCTGAAGGGACAAGAACAAAAACAGGATTGATCAATGATTTCAAGCAGGGAGCAGCCTTTCTTGCGAAAAACATAGGGAAACAAATACTTCCCATAGCTATAAATGGAGCCTATGATGTGTGGCCGCCTCATAAAACCTTCCCTGCAGTTTTCTCCGGGAAGAAAACTCAGATTATTGCAGGAGAAACTATAAAGCCTGAAAAATATAAAACTGTGGAAGCACTTAATAAAAAAATGTATAAAGAAATAAAAGATATGACTGATACAGAGATAAACAAAAAGTAAAAGCAACTCAATCACCCGTAGTAGAACAAGGGTTTCAACCCCGTGTTCTACTACGGGTGTTACATAAAAATGATTATTATTCAGTTTCCCCTGCAGCAGCAATTCTTCTTTTAATTGAAGGATGGCTGTAAAAAATAAATTCTATAACCGGATGAGGTTCCCTGTCGGCAAGGTTCTGAGCAGCAAGCTTTTCCATTGTTGAAGTGAATGATTCAATATCGCCTGTAACTTCCAATGCATACCTGTCAGCTTCAAATTCATATTTTCTCGAAATAAAATTTGTTAAGGGCATCATGATAAGACTGAATAGTGTAAGATAAAAAACAAGTACAGGAAGTGCGGCCAAATCATATATTTTTTCATAACCCATATTTTCTATGGTTAGAACGTAAAAATTCCCGCATATAAAAAATGTAGCAAATATTATAACTGTGCTCAAAAGTATATTTTTTACTATGTGCCTGTATTTATAATGACCGGCCTCATGAGCAAAAACAACCGCTATCTCATCCTCGCTGAAATTTTCCAGCAGTGTATCGCTTAAAATAATCCTTTTGCTCTTTCCCAGGCCTGTAAATCCGGCATTGGCTTTTTTTGTATCCTTGCTCATATTGAAGCTGAAAATTCCCTTTATATCTATATTAACATTATTGAGAATTTCCTTAAGCCTCATCTTTAACTCTTCATTCTCCAGTTCCCTGAACTTATAAAAGATCGGGAAAATCACAACAGGCGCGATCTTTGCGAGAAAAACCGATACAAAAAAAATAAACAGACTGAAGTAGAACCACCACAGCTCTCCTGCGGATTTTAACAGGAAATAGAAAGTAACTGCCACTGGAATTCCTATCAGAGCCCCCACAAGAGATGACTTGCCCCTTTCCAGGAACCACTTCAGCACTGTCTGGTTGGAAAGCTCGAACCGGTGTTCGAGAATAAATGAACCGTAAAAAGAAAGAGGAAAACCAATAACAGAAAAAATTACCCCGATAAGAATTATAAACAGAATAAAATTCAAATACTCATTCCCGGTATCAGATGCAAATCCAGCAATAAAAACTGATATTCCGGAAAATGCAAGAATTGCAAGGAGTGTTATATCAATAAAAATGTCCGCTATTGAAATGCGGACCTTGATTTTATTATACTCTTTTTCTTTTGATGAATCGACTGCTTTTACCATTACTGCGTCCTTTTAATTTAAAGAGTCAG
>CAYYKZ010000039.1:0-638 GCA_964468455.1 uncultured Leptospirales bacterium
AAATTTACACTAAAATACCTTCCCTATAATTATTACTGAATTGACATATATTATTATCAGGCTTAACTGCCATATAATGCTTACTGCATAAGATATTATAAGGATTAACTCTGAAGGTGAAAATAAAAATTACATCCCTGGGCTGCAGGCTTAATCAGTCGGAAATAGAATCAATTTCCACCAGACTGCAGGATATGGGGCATGATATATCAAAGGATGATACTGCGGATATCTATATTATCAATTCATGTTCAGTTACAGGGAAAAGCGAAAAAAAGGTACGCAACCTCATATCAAGAGCCAGAGAATCTGCATCTACCCAAAAAAACGTAAAAATAATAGTAACCGGCTGTTCATCTGATGATTTTTCCGGTTCACCTGATATACTTTTTGTCCCGAATGATTATAAATATCTTATCCCTGATATTATTGACAGGAACCTGACCCTCTCTGATATCTTAAAGAAACCCGCATCCCGTTTCAGCTACGCAGCTCCGGTAAAATCATCCACTGTGAGGGCTAACCTTAAAATTCAGGACGGCTGTGATAATTTCTGCTCCTACTGTATTATCCCCTATCTGCGGGGGAAGCCTGTAAGCAAGCCCTCTGATATAATTTTAGCTGAATTTGGCGAACTA
>CAYYKZ010000039.1:648-13528 GCA_964468455.1 uncultured Leptospirales bacterium
AACGGATACAAAGAAATAGTACTCACCGGAGTCAATATAGGCAAATACAATTACGACGAAACAGGACTTGCCGGTCTTGTAGAAAAAATACTTCTGAATCATAATTCAGAATTCAGGCTTCATCTCACCTCACTGGATCCTGACAGTTCCTGTGACAGACTTATAGAACTTTACAAAGATCCGAGAATGGTTAAGCACCTGCATCTGTCACTTCAAAGCGGCAGCGACTCTGTTCTTAAAAGGATGAACAGGCCCTATAACAGAGAAAGCTACATCAGGGTAACGGAAAAGATAAAACAGATTGCGGCCGATTTTAATTTCACAACAGATGTAATCGTGGGATTCCCTGGCGAAACCGAGAATGAGTTTAATGACACCATGAGTCTGGCCAGGGAAGTGGGATTTTCACACATACACACATTCCGCTACTCCCCGCGACAGGGAACAAAAGCATTTAACATGGAAGCCCCTGTTGATGAACTAATAAAAAAAGAGAGAAGCCGTATTATTACCCATACTGCTCTGACCCTTAAAAAAGAATATTACAGAAAATTCAGCAGCCGCAGATCAGTTTTTCTTTCAGAAAAGTCAAAAGGAAATATAACCACAGGTTTCAACAATTATTATGTTCCGATTGAGATTGAAGACCATCTTGCGCCAAACTGTTTTTATAAAGTTGTTACTGAATTTAATGAAAAAAAATACAAACTGTCCGGCACAGTAATTACCGAAGGTGCATAAAAAAATGATGATAAAAACAAATACGAAAATCAAAATTATAATCTTTTTTCTTTTCCCCTTTTTAGTTACTTCTTTCAACAGCGGACTTATCAATTCTTCAGCATACGCTCAGGAAAGTAATGACAATAATTATAAATATGACAGAGAATATCTTCAGGGCAGAAAAAACGAATTTATACTCAACAACGGAGACCTGATTATAAGAGAATTCATTATAATAGGCGCAAAAAAAACCAGGTCATCATTGATTCTGAATCAGACGGGCACAAAACCCGGTCATCTTCTTTCGACTTTTGATCCCCATGAATTTGTAAACAGGCTTAAAAAGAAAAATATTTTCAGTGATATAGAATTAAACTACATCAATGATTCCGATAAAGCTGTTATTGAAGTGCTGGTAACAGAAAAATGGACAATAATACCAATTCCCATGTTCTCGAGCAACAACAGAAATACTGCTTATGGACTCTATGTACTCGAATCAAACCTTATGGGTTATGGCAAAACCTTATTTACAGGAGGAACATGGTCAAACGCAGGATGGAGCGGAATTTTAGGCTACATAGACCCTTCCCTTTTAAGCACAAACTCCAGACTCAACCTTTTCCTTATTTATAAGAATTTTATTTACCAGAATGGAGATCTGGAAGGGAATCTGCTGAGAGAATACAGATCAGTTGAGCAAAAAGCCAGACTGGATCTGGGGTATGGATTCAGAAACAGATATTTCTTTTATATCTCCGGCGGTTACGAATCCAGCAGTGTTGACAAAAAATATGAGGAAAATCTTAATATCCCGGAAGAGCAGAAAAATTACAAAGCAGGTCTGCTCTTTGATATCAATAGACTGAAATACTATGAATATCTTTTCTACGGCCTTGCCATGCAGTCCGGTTTCTATGAACATATTCCGGCTGATAAGGACTATGACGGATATATGATATGGGAATTTAAAATGAACTGGTCATTCAAGGTCTTTTCTTTTCACAGGCTGTCATTTAGCGCCTCCAGTTCATACGGGAATACCCCTGTCATTGCCAGAGAAAGAATCGGGGGAAGAGATGGCTTCCGTACCATACCAGCTGATATTATTACATCAGACAAATATACATCAGGGACTGTTTCCTACGAGCTCCCATTTTTAAGATACAGATGGGGGGCCGTAACCCTCCTCTCTTTCTGGGAACAGGGGGTTTTTAAAAACGATGAAGGCAGAAAAACATTTCACGGCCCCGGGGCAGGCCTTCTTTTTTACATGAAACGCCTTGCTATCCCTGCCCTTGGGTTTAATTATGCGAGAAACCTTAAAACTGAAACAAATGAATTCAGTGTTTCAGCAGGCTTCACCTTTTAAATCAGCAGCCTTTAAAATCTGGCTTCTCCCCTTTATTCATTGCCCTCACACCTTCGGCATAATCATCAGTTCCCGCTGCTTTAACCTGATATCCCCTCTCATAGTCAAGGTGTTCCTCAAAGGGAGCTCCTATACCTTTAAGAAATAACTCCTTTGTCCTTGCAAAAGTCAGAGTGGGCCCTTTGGCGAATTTTTCAGCAACAGCCATGGCCTCGCGTAAAAGATCCTCATCCTGAACAATTCTGTTAACAAGACCAAGTTCCTTCATCTCATGCGCAGTAAGAGGATCGCCTGTAAATGCGATTTCACAGGCCTTCTGCCATGATAGCTGATTAACAAGAAGATGGGTTCCACCAAATCCGGGAATAAGTGCCAATTTTGAAAAACTCTGGGCAAACATGGCTTTTTCAGAAGCAATAATGTAATCACAGCAAAGTGCCAGATTCATACCTGCACCAACAGCATGTCCGTTAACAGCAGCAATTGCAGGGAATGGGAGTTTTCTGAGCTTTAAACCTATAGAGTAAAGATCCCTGGTGAGGTCATCCATAAAATTTTCCGGCTCCCCTCTGTCAATAGAATCGAGCATCCCTTTAACATCTCCTCCTGCGCTGAACCCCCGCCCTGTACCGGTTATTAGAAGTGCGCGCACACCCTTTGAAGCAAGCTCATCAACAGCTGCATTAATTTCCTTTCCAGCATCAAGATCGAGAGGGTTAAGTTTCTCCGGCCTGATCATGGTGAGAAGAGCAATATTATCCCTATATTCAAGAGATATACATTTAAACATGTTTACCCCCCTCCTCTTTTAATATAATTCTTGCGTCTACTATTGAAAGCCCGTCATTTCTCGCGATTACAGGATTTAAATCTATCTCCTGAATATCAGGATAGGATTCGACAATTTCAGAAACAACAAGAAGAAGATCAACTATTGCTTTTTTATCAACAGCCGGCTCACCTCTTACACCCTCAAGTATAGGCGCGGATTTTATTTCAGAAAGCATACCCTTTGCCGAGGTCCGGGTAATCGGAAGCACCCTGAAAGCTACATCCTTAAGAACTTCTACCAGTATTCCTCCAAGCCCGGCCATAATAATGGGCCCGAACTGATCGTCTATTTTTGTACCGATTATAATTTCAACACCCTTATCAGCCATTGGAGAAACCAGGCAACCCTTAATATCAGCGTCGGGATTATAATCCTTAACATTTGAAATTATTTTATCAAATGCGGTTCGGATCTCCTCTTCTGTCTCAAGATTAACCTTAACCCCTCCGGCATCACTTTTATGAAGAATATCCTGAGATACTATCTTTAATACAACTTTACCTCCGATTTTTTTTGCCAGCTTCACAGCCTGTTCAGCGGTTGTAGCCAGCTCTTCTTCAAAAACCGGAGCTTTATGAATGGCAATAATTTTTTTTGCCTCTGTTTCAAGAAGAGCCCTTCGGCCCTCATCTCTTGCCCGTTTAATTATTTCAAGACATTCAGCCTTGGCCCGCTGCTTCCAGTTAAACACAAAATGCACAGGCCTTTTTTGAGTATGATGAAGATACCTTCCATATTGCGAAAGAGAAGAGAGGCATTTACATGCAATACCAAGAGATTCGTAAACCGGTATCCCATAATAACGAAGCAGGCCAAGTGAGTGAGTATTTTTTAATGCATATAGACTCTGGAGTATAATAGGTTTCCCTATTTTCTTAACAAGCTTCCCCATCTGATGAGCAGCGTCCTCTTCCATATATCTCAATTTATCAGCAAAACGTATTGAATAGCCTCCGAAAAGTCCCACAACAATAAGGCCATCCACTGAATGATCATTAAGAATAATCTTTGCACAATCGGCAAAAAGCGCAGGGTTATCATCTGTCCCACCTGCCACATCTATAGGATTCTTCAAAGATGCATTTGCCGGAAGAATCTCAGCAAGCTTTTTCTGTGTTTTCTCACTAAGCTGAGGAATTTCAACACCATAATCTGTCAGCATATCAGCTGCAATAGTTGCATGGCCTCCTCCATCAGCAAGAATTGCAACCCTGTTTTTATCAATGGGAGGCAGACTTGAAAGAGTTTCCGCAACAGGGAAAAGTTCATCAAGGTTATCTATTGTTATAATACCGGCTCTTCTGAAGGCGGTTCTGGCAACTTCCGAAATACCCGCAAGCGCACCTGTATGCGAACCTGCTGATCTCATACCTGTAATGGTACGCCCGCTTTTAAGAAGGATAATCGGTTTTTTTCTCGTAGTCTGGTAAGCCTGCTGAAGAAAATTTCGGCCCTCTCTCATACCTTCCACATACATGACAATTGCTTTAGTTGCCGGATCATCTTCAAAATACTTTAAATCATGGAATTTAAGGTCAGCTTCATTACCTACACCAACATAATGAGAAAATCCAACATTACTTCTAAGACCCGCTTCAGTAATAATGTGAAGGGCGATATTACCGCTCTGGGATAAAAGCGCAATATTCCCCTTTGGTACATCCTGTATACCCACAAGGTTAAGCTTATTATGGAGGCTTATCATACCTGAAGTATTAGGACCTATAATTCGGATATTATGCTTAGATGCAATCTCAGCTATTTCCCGCTCCTTCTGCTTACCCTTTGTGCCGAGTTCGCCAAAACCTCCGGAAATAATAACAGCCCCTTTAATATTCTTCTTGCCGCACTCTTCAAGAATTCCGGGAATCGATTCAGCTGGAGTGGTTATCAGGGCAATATCGACCTCATCCCTTATCTCCATAATATTGTGATAACACTTAAACCCAAGCACATAATCAAGTTTCGGATTAACAGGATATATTTTCCCTTCATACTTTTCCCGGATCAGTGTTTCAATAGCGCGGAAACCTCTTTTGGTTTCATTTGTTGAAGCACCTACAATAGCCACTGATCTGGCGAAAAAAATCTGCTGAAGCTGACTTGTCTCCATTTATCTCCCCCTGTATTCAGGTTTTCTTTTTTCGCTAAAAGCGTCAATCCCCTCTTTCCAGTCCTCAGTGTCCATACATGTAAGTATAGCCTGAGCTTCCATTTCAAGAACTGTTTCAATATCCCGATCAGGAGAAAGCATAAGATTTTTCTTTGCCAGGGAAACAGATACTGGCGCTCTTGAAGCAATAAAATCAGCAAACTCCATTGTCTGATAAAGAAGCTCATCAACAGGGTAACAGGCAGATGCCAGCCCGTAATCTACCGCATGGGAACCAGTTAAAACTCTTCCTGTATAGATAAGCTCCCTGGCCTTTTTGATACCAAGAAGTTCCGGAAGAATTTTAGTAACCCCTCCCCCTACAAAAGTTCCAAGGCCCACCTCAGGAAAACCTATTGAAGCGTCTTCAGCCATAATAATAAAATCACAGTTAACAGCCATTTCCGCACCGGCACCCCTGGCAGGGCCGTTTATTGCCGCAATTACAGGTTTGTGAAAAGTATAAAGCTTTAAATTCGCCTTATGTGCAAGGTAAATATATTCGCGCTTCTGAGCATGGCTTCTTTCACCGGCTGAATGTTTTTTCAAATCAGCTCCTGCACAGAAGGCCTGTTTCTCCTGCCCGTCTTTTATCCTTACTGAGCCTGTCAGCACCAGCACACGCAGATCATTATCATGTTCAAGCCTGTCAAGAAGATCAATAAGCTCACTATACATCTCTTCAGACACAGCATTCATTCTGTCTGGCCTGTTAAGCTTTATCAATCCAACATTATTAATCTTCTCATAAATAATAGTTTTATAATTCATCTGCAACAACTCTCCATATCATAGCTCAATTTTTCTTCCCACAACAATATCCCTGTACCTTTCACCAAACTCTGCTTTAAATTTTTCTATAGCCCAGTCAGAGCTGTCATGAGCGGAAATAGCAACAATCGAAGGGTTAAAGGATTTAATCTTTTTTATTGCGGATTCAACATGGCTCTCCACTATCCCCTTCCAGGGCTTTCTGTCAACACCTACAATATTCTGAAGATTAAAGGGGCCAGCCATTACCCGCCCACCGTTAACAGGGAAATGTAGCCCCCCTATTATTGCGTATAAAGGCTCATCAAATGTTTCCTTAACCCTGTCAAGTATCGCCTCCGTTCCCTGATGACCGCAGCCGATTATAAGAACAAGCCCTTTCCCTTTGAGGTTAATAACCATACTATGTTCAACAGTATAACCTATAAGAAAAAGAGACCGCGGATAAACCCCTATGCTTGCAATACCCTTATCAAGAACAGCCGGTTCAGTTATAACCTTAACTTCATGTCCCGGATTGTTTTTTGAAGGTTTAACCCTGTCAGGAGCATAAACCGGAATTTTATTCAGCTTCACCTCTCCAGCTGAAAGACTGAACTCTCTGCGCTTTTCATAAACTGTTCCGCCAAGGTGGTCCCTGTGAAGATGACTGATAAAAAGCATATCGATATCGGAAGGCTCAATCCCCATAATTCCCATATTCTTCAATAAAGGGGAAGGATGCTCATTTTTTTTATTAAACCCCAGATCAAAAAGTATTTTTCTCTTACCGGCTTCAATAAAAAAAGAAGTCCCCTCCTCTGTACCGAAGCTGCTGTTTTCAGCATAAAAATCAACAAGGGGGGTTATTGACAAATTTTCAACTAAGCCAAAATCCTTAATTTTAACCTGCTCCATAGAAGAAAGAAAATCCTCAGCCCTTTTGCGCCCCAGCACCATCTGAAATGTTTTCAGCAGAAAAAGGGATAAAAAAATAAAAATTAAAATTAAAACAACATACACAAAAATCATAATTCTCTCCTAATTTCAAAAATCCGGAATATATTCAGCCATCACAAGAATAGTGACAAGCTTGTAGACAAAATAAAGAATCAGAACAGAAAGTACACCCATCAAAAAGGTATTTGCCCTGTATAAAAATCTTTCAGAAAACGACTTCTGAAACCTGTGAAGGATAACGGCTTCCAGTGTAAGATATAACCCAAGACCAAAAGCACCGGAAAATACAAACAGAGCCTTTATTCCGGGTGTAATTTCCTCGAAAATATTAAGATCGTGGAAAAGCTTAAAACCTACAAACCACCATATAATCATACCCGGATTAGCTATTGCAATAGTAAATCCTGTGAGAAATGAAAGTCTTTTCCTGTAAACAATCTGCTTTTCCTGTTGAAGCATATAGGCCCTCTCTCTGTATGACCGGTAAACAAGAAAAGCTAAAACAGCAATACCAAGGGAGTAGATGCCAACCTGAAAATCTTTATGAAGAAGAAAATAACCGAAACCGAATAATGCAAGCAGCCCGTAGAGCAGATCCGATGTTGCAGAACCGCAGGCAGTAGCTATTGCAGGTTTAAGATGACCGTTTATGGTTTTTTTTATTACTTCAAGCTGGACAGCCCCCACTGGTATAGATGAAACAAACCCCAGTAGAATTCCAAAAGAAGCTGTAAGAAATAATTTATAAAAATACATTGCCCACCCTTCTACTAATAATTGATTTATACATTTTTTACATACCCTTTTCCACAGGGCTTACCAGTTCCTCTATTACTCCTAAAATATCATCCTTGATTTCCCTGTGTTCACTAACCACTATAGAAACCTCACTAATAGGAATATCCTTACTATAAATCTGTCCTGTATTTGCATCCAGAGTAATATAATCACCCTCTCTCAGAAGAGTTGTGCCAAGAATAATCTCATCCTCATTTTCTCCATGAGACCAGGTGATATCAGTAACACATGGCTTCCCCTCTCCAATTGCAACAAGAGCCGCATGAGAGGTGACTCCGCCCTCAGTTGAAAGATAACCGAAAAAACGCTCCTCATCCATAATAACCTTTGGAGGGACATTACTCTCTGTAATAAATATGAGGGGCCCATCAAACCTGTTTATATTATTCTGATCTTTAATAATCCTTCCTCTGACAGCACCTCCGTTCACAGGTTTACCCTGAGTTATTACAGGCGCGTCATTAAGAGCTTTCCGGTCAAGATACTTTGCAATGATTTTCTTGTTAAGGCCAAAGGCTGTTCTTTTGATTAACTTATATTTTGTGTAAATATTTTCTTTATAGAATTCATAACTGTTTATTATCCTCGCAATAGGGGATTGCTTGAGTACCCTTGACTGGACAATATATGTTACGTCATTCCGAATTGCGAATTCTATATCAGTAGGGAACCGCTGTATCCTTTCATCATAATGTTTAAATTTCCTGAATGCCTCAAATTTTTCAGGATACATCTGTATAAAATCATCAGTATTCCCGGGAGTAATAGTTCCGTCAGCAATAACATCCCCGAAAAAACCATCACTGAATTCAATCTGCTCATCATAGAGGCTTCCCATTTTCCCGGTATTAGGATTTCTGGTAAAAAAAACTCCTGAACAGTCACCTGAGGAAAGAATCGGCACACATTCCTGGATCAGGCATCCTGTCTGGAACTGATCCGGAATTCCGGTGTGTTTAACCTGCTTCTGCACAACCTCTTTATTAAATGACTCAAAAACAGCAATTACTGATTCAAAAAGCTGATCATATGGATCATCCGGAATACCGCCTGATTCATGCCCATTAATCTGCTCAAAAAGGACTTCCGCAACATCCCGCATAATAAAAAGCCCTTCCCTGAATACAGAAACATAGCTGTCAAAACCGGTCTCTTTTATCATTGCAGTAGTATCAATACCAAGAACACTCTTTGCATAGCTGAGCATAAAATTAATATATGCCTGATATGCCCTTGCAGGTTCTCTGAGTTTCCCGGACCACTCTTCAGTAATTGCCCTGTACATACCTATATGGCTAACTGTTTCAAGCATGCCCGGCATTGAAACCACAGCTCCTGACCTGGCCATGAGCAGCAGAGGATTTGCGCCATTTCCAAAGGTGCGCCCGGTTCTCTGCTCCAGCCTGGAAACAATATCAATAATCTCATTTTTCAGATCTTCTTTAGAAAAAACATTATTTTGTATATATTGATAGGTAAGGGTGCTGAAACCAAAACCTTTAGGAACATCAAAATCAGGAAGCTTTGTAGACTTAATAATCCGGGAATTCCGTATCTGGGAAAAACCTTTCCCCCCCATAAACTCAGGCCCTTCAAAAATGCCGCATTCCCCGCTGACATCTGTACCGAAAGAATAAATTAAATCCTTTAAATTCAGGTCTTTTTTATTCTCTATTCTCTCCAGCAATCTGAAATAAGGCTCCATTGCCTTTTTCTCATCATAATTCTTAATACTATTAATCAGGTTTCCCAGGAGATGGGTTGTCTTCTCGCGTATAATATTATTAAGTATAGAGGTTAATGCCGGGGCATTATTCTTATTCATCAGGCAATGAGAATAAAGTTCTTTTAATGAAAGAAAATTATTCTCCAGCTCGGAATTCATAGCCTCAACAATGCTGGGCAGATGGGCAACCCTGTCAGGACGCACACCAAGCTGCTCAATAAGATCCTCAATAAGAAATGCAAAGCGGCCCAGTATTTTTGTACCATATCCAACAGACCTGGTACAAAGAGCAAGTTCAACAAGGATGTGGAGAGATTCTATATAATTTTTTTCATCAATTACCTTATGCCTTGAGTTGACTATATTGGAATAATAAATGAAGGATATCTGTTCCAGGAGAGAGTCAACAGTAATAAGCCGGAAAAGTACTTCCCCCTTATTTTTTATCTCTGACGAAGTAATTTCCTCAATAAGTTTTTTTAAATAATAACGAACCCTTCCAAGGGAAATATCAATCCAGTCTTTTTCGCGCAGTTTATCTCTGGCATCATTTACATATGAAATAACTTTTTTAAATGATGGAAGAGACTTTATTTCTCCGGTGATTAAGCCTGCCAGGTTGGTTTCAATTACCCTGAAAAATTCCTCCCTGGAAAGATGATCCCTGTTGTCTCCCCTGTCGGACCATGCAATTTTAAGTCTGTCTTTCAGATTAATAAGTTCCCTGAAAACATCCGACTCCAGGAGATCGTCTTTGTCCTCCCTTGTTGCATTAACTACAGTGCTCCCTTCAATCATCGCAGAAGGCTTTGAAGACTGCAGAAACTCATGAAGCTTTTCAATTTTAATTATAAGGCGGTCGGAAAGATGCTGATGAGTAAGGCGTCTTATATCAGATGCTATTGAGCCGAAAACCTCATCATATCTCAATTCCGCGTCAAAATCATGAGCAATATCACGTAGCTCGGTAATATCAATTCCGTATATATTAAACTTGGGGATAAGCCTAATAAGTTCATAGATTATGGAGTATAGTTCCTCAAAAGCAGTTCCGTTGTACTGATCAAGAAAGCCAATCACAGAGGATTCAAGATCTCCAAGAGATTCTGTTTTTGCCCCCTTAAGGCTTCCTCTTGTTTTCAGCTCAAAACGGAGAAAAAGAACTATATCCACCAGTTTTTCTCTGATTACTGTAGAATCCTCTTCCCCGCACAATTTTATTAGAACATCACTTGCGTCATCAACAAGCTTAAGATCATCACAGGTTTCTGATAAAATATCCATTAAATACCCCGCTAAAATTAAAGTATTAAATATAAAAAGCAGGGAGTCAATAAAATTATCTAAATATTTATAATCAGTAATAATTCGCTAAAATATATGTCAGTTTTAATAACAGACACTCAGGTCTGACCCTGAAAAATTATAGTTATTGTCACTATTATATTTAAAAACAGGATTTGAAATATAAAAACCCGCAGTCCGGGAATCTGCAGGAATATTGGAAACAACCATGATATACTATATCTTAATAAATATAATGATTTTGTTATAATCAGATGATTACAAAGAATAAGGTTTCCCAATAAAATTGTTGTAAAACTATTACTTTCTTTTGATTGACATAAATATTTAATTTATTCTATTTGCATAAACCCGGGAAAGGGATAGCACAACCCTCTTTTACCGTTATATTAAAATGAAAATAATCACTTAACCATATCCGGAGGTGGCAACACAAAAATGAGCAAGAAAAAGATAGATGTAATGATAACCGCATTCCGTGACGGATTCCAGTCTGTGTTTGGAGCAAGGGTTTTTACTGAGGATTTCATGCCTGCAGTTGAAGCTGCAAAAAATGCAGGAATACATCATTTTGAATCAGGCGGCGGAGCAATGTTTCAGTCTCCATTTTTTTACAGCAATGAAAATTCATTCAATATGATGGACAGGTTCAGAGAGGTAGTCGGGCCTGACGTAAATCTCCAGACTCTTGCGCGGGGTGTTAATGTTGTAGGCCTGGAGTCACAAAGCAGTGATATAATTGACCTTCATGCTAAGCTTTTTAAAAAACATGGAGTAACAACAATACGGAATTTTGATGCTCTTAATGATGTTAACAATCTTATATACAGCGGGCAGTGCATTAAAAATGCAGGCCTGCGCCATGAAGTGGCAATCACACTCATGTCCCTTTCACCATTCTGGGAAAATATAGATTATGTACACACACCGCAGTTCTATATTGACACCTTGCGTAAAATTCTCGATGCGGGAATAGGTTACGATTCAGTATGCTTTAAAGATGCATCCGGAACATCTACACCTAAAACTGTATATGAAACAATAAAAATGGCCAAGGCCATGCTTCCGGAAGGAACACACGTACGATTTCACACCCATGACACAGCAGGCACAGGCGCTTCCTGCTATGAAGCAGCAGTAAGGGGGGGTGCAGATGGGATTGACCTGTCCATGGCTCCTGTTTCAGGAGGCACATGCCAGCCCGATGTAATAACCATGTGGCATGCTTTAAGAGGGAGTGAATACGACCTGGGAGTTGACATAGAAAAACTGATGGAAGCTGAAGAAATCTTCAAGGAGTGTATGAAGGATTACTTTATGCCTCCTGAAGCAAAGGCCGTTGAGCCCACAATCCCCTTTTCACCCATGCCTGGCGGAGCATTAACAGCAAACACACAGATGATGCGTGACAACAACACAATGGGAAGATATGCTGAAGTAATAAAAGCAATGGGAGAGGTCGTTAAACGCGGTGGTTTTGGTACATCTGTTACTCCTGTTTCACAGTTCTATTTTCAGCAGGCATACATGAATGTCATGATGGGGCCATGGAAAAAAATAACAGACGGCTATGGCAAAATGGTTCTTGGATACTTCGGGAAAACACCGGTTGAACCTGATCCTGAAATCGTAAAAATTGCAGCAGAGCAGCTGAATCTTGAGCCGACAACAAAAACCCCCCTTGAAATAGATGATGCAAATCCAAAAAAGGGAATGGAAGCTGCTAAAAAAGCCTTAACTGAAGCAGGAATTACAGATTTTTCCGATGAAAATATATTTATTGCTGCAACATGCGGAGGAAAGGGAATAGCCTTTCTCCAGGGCAATGCCCAGGTTGGAGTAAGAAAGAGTAATATTGGAACAAAAAAAGCTGAAGTAAAAAAAGAGGACATGAATCCTTCCAAAATCAGCAACTACACAGTAATGGTTAACGGAAAAAACTTTAATGTGGAAGTATACGATGAAACCGCTGGAGAGGGAAAAAATTACAGTGTAAGTGTAAAATAGTAAAAAGGAATATACCAGGACTTCAAAACCCCGCTGATTAGGCGGGGTTTTTTCATATATCGATATATATAGGCTCTGACCCCCTTTCAGCCCTTTAAGTAAGAATAAGAGAAAAATTCCGAAAGAAAAAAACAAATGAGAAAGCTGCTCTGACCCCTCAGAGGCAATCTTAACAATCTCCCTGAATTTTATTATATTTCTTTATAAATAATATCTTTTCTGTTCCTTTACTGTTGAAACAGGGAACCTGCCGTA
>CAYYKZ010000040.1:0-5375 GCA_964468455.1 uncultured Leptospirales bacterium
GGTTGCTTAATACCAGTAAACGGCTGTCATGCAACAACCGGGATCAATGGAATTTATAACCCTGGGCATTGACACGAGAGTTCAATCAAATAAGCCGGGCAGACAGATTCTAAAACTTTATACAGTTTTCAAAGAACAGTGAATAAACAGGGACACCTGTCCCTGTTCGAATTTTCGTTACCTTTGGCTTCCATATTTAGCACAATTAAAGGCAAATAAAGCTATTTAAAGAGATTTAAACAAAAATATACTTCTTTTTCTTGCTTATTTATCTACATACTGTTTTTTTTGCTTTTTCCCCGTTTTTTTTAAAAAAAATCAACTTTTTATACGCGAATGCATAAAAACCGCAGGAATGAACACCTGAGGGAGTGACGAAGAGTAATTTTAAGCTAATCGATAATGACTCTACATTTAATGTATTCACCCGTAATTTAATTCCTATTGACAGGAGATTAAAAACCGTAATATTTGTTCACCTGTAATATTATTAAAAAATCCGGGAAATACTGCTCAACAGCAAACTTGTGCCTTAAAAGATAAAAATTCAATAAATGGCGGATTATATGAATAAGGAAGATAAAAAATATATTGTACTGGTTGGAGACGGCATGGCGGACCTCCCTATTCCTGAACTGGAAAACAAAACCATTCTGGAATATGCTGACATACCGAATATGGACTATATGGCATCCAGAGGAATCTCAGGCCTCACAAATACCGTGCCCAAGGGTATGTCCCCCGGAAGCGATACTGCCAATCTTTCAATTTTCGGCTATGATCCGGTTACAAGCTTCACCGGCAGAGCCCCTCTTGAGGCTTTAAGCATGGATGTAGACCTTGGACCCGATGATACAGCTTTCAGATGCAATATTATAAATGCCGCCGGCAATCTAATGAATGATTTTACCGCATCACATATTGACAGCATTCTTTCTGAAATTGTTATCAGGGAAATATGCAGTCATATTACTGATAAGGATATTGAATTTTATTCCGGCGTATCCTACAGGAACCTTATGGTATGGCGAAATTACCCCTATAAAAATGTTGCAGAAACTGTACCGCCCCACGATATTCAGGGAAAAGAAATTCAGCAATACTTACCCGCAGGAGAGGGATCTGCTGAACTGAAAGATTTAATGAGAAGAGCCAGAGAAATCATAGCATCATCAACGGATATTGCGAAAGCCATGGGGAAATATCAGGGCTCACCCGAGTCTATCTGGTTATGGGGAGGGGGGAGAAAACCCGAAATCCGGCCACTGAATGAAAGGTTCGGCCTCCATGGATACACTATTTCTGCTGTTGATCTGATCCATGGCATAGGCAAAGCTGCAGGACTTGAACCACTTTCTGTTGATGGAGCCACTGGATATATTGATACAAATTATGAAGGTAAGGCATCTGCCCTGATATCATCTATAAAAAACTGCAATTATGTATTTCTTCATGTTGAAGCCCCTGATGAATCGGGCCATGAAGGAAGCATTGAAAAAAAACTGAAATCGGTAGAAGACTTTGACCAAAGGGTTGTGGGGCCTGTTATTGAGGCAATTGAAAAATACAGTAATTTTTCTATCCTTCTTATGCCTGACCATCATACACCCATAAGTGTAAAAACACATACATCCGATCCTGTACCATTTTGCATGTATAGTAAAGGAAATCCCCTTGAAGGGAACTTCAAAAAATTCAGCGCCTCATCCTATAGTGAAAAAGCCGCTGAAGGTACCGGACTATTTGTTAAATCAGCCCATCAGCTTATTGAAATAATGACAAATGAATCAATTTAACTTTGTGGAGGATATCAGGTGATTTTAAAAAAATCCGCTCTTATTACCATTATTTCTATACTTACAGGAATTATTATCCTTTCCGCTTTTTTCTTTCTGAAAAATGACAACCTGGAAAGTGCCATCAATGAATATGAAAATGGCAATTATATTTCCTCAATAATTGACCTTAACAACCTGAGAGGAACCGGCTCATATGAAGATGGTGAAAAAATTTATTATTACAGATGCAGAGCAATTAATGATCTGGCTCAGGAACTTGAAGAAGACTATAAAAAATATCTCAAAACCTCGTCGGCAGAAAACCGTAATACCGCTGACTATGAAAAGGCAAGAAAAAAAATTGAAGATAAACTGCACTCTATAAATAATAAAACAGAAGGGGATCTTCATTTCGTGGAAGCCCCGGGAATGAGCCGCATAAGCCAGGGAGGAAAATTCTACAATGATTTCCTCTCAAATTACAGAGGAAGCGCATTTATTCAGGACCTGGACTTTGACGAACTGACAAGAAGCGTAAAAGGGGAACCCGATAAACTGCTTCATTTTGCATCGGCATTTTATTCGAAGTATCCCGACTCATCTTATATACCAAAAATTGTATCAATGATTTTTGAATCCATGCTTCAAGGAAAAACGGTAGAACCTATAAATGACACAAAGATAAGCAGTATGATACTTAATTATGCTGCACGCTACCCCACAAGTCAGGAGACTTCAAGGATATATATGTCTGCCGGGGATAATGTAAATCTCAGGGACTCCCCCGGGCTTAATGGGAATCCATCAGGTAAAACTGTTCAGGACGAAATTCTCATCCAGCTGGAAAAATCTATGGACACCATGCAGATAGGAGACTCCAGAGATTACTGGTACAGAGTGGCAACATTAAGAGGAGTAAAGGGTTGGATATTCGGAAAATTCCTGAAGCCTCTTGACCCTGGATTAATTTCCAGTGACTCATCCGAGGAAAACTGGGCCATACATGACACCTTTGATTCCTGGTCCGACTCCAATACCCCGGAGAACTGGATGCATATTCCGGATTCAGAAAAAAAATATATAATCTTCCGCAAAGAGGGAAATAAAAAAATTCTTCTCCTCAATGCTGAAGGCAATTCTGCTGCAGGTCTTTACAGCAGGTTTTCCAGAATAAAAGAGTTCAGCCTGCAGTTAAAAACCCGCTTTATTTCAGGATCACCTGTAGCTGCTGCAGCGTTTTCACAGGGGCAGAACAGTACCTACTCTCTTATCCTGGGGAAAGATTCCATAAATATCAATGGCCGAATTATACCTTTTAATACCGGGAACTGGCATGTTTATGAAATATTTTCCGAAAACCCTAATTTTGTGTCTTTAAGTATAGACGGAGAAATTATATCAGGGAAAATTCCTCCGGCAAGTGATGAACGTTTCAGTCAGCCCGGAACATATCTTCTTAATTCAGGAAAGGGTGAAACATCAGCATGTGAAGTAGAATTTATAAAAATCAAATAATAGGCCAGAGAATAATTACCGGCCTATGCCCTGACTAATCAGGATCAAGTGTTATAACAGGCCTGGAAAGTATTTTAACATGTAGGGGATAAAACAATTTTCCTGCTGCTGTCAGCTGATCCAGTTCAGCTGACCTGACCCATTCTTCAGCTCCAGGCCTGTCAAGGTGATTGATGTGCACCTGATCAGGCTTTATAAGCATTGCCGCATCCCTTATTTTCACAAGTTCATCCTTATTATCATTAAGGCCCGGTACAATAAAAACCTCAAGATAAATCAGCCCTTTGTACTCTTTCCTGAATCCTATAAGCCCTTCAATAATATCCCATGGCTCAATACTGAGTGAAGGCCTCATGATTTCATTAAATATATCTGCGCTCACGGCATTCAGGGTTGGTATTACAATATCAGCATTCAGAAGTCTTTCCCTTACTTCTTTACGTGTCATAGTTGAACTGTTTGTAAGGACAACAACATCCTGCATAATTGTTTTTGATTTTATATAGTCAATAATATCCCCGATTCTGCTGTTAAGGGTAGGCTCTCCTGAACCGGAGAATGTAAAGCAGTCAAATTCAGGTTTACCTGAAATAAATTCGTCTATCTCAGATACAACTTTATCATAAGGGACATACTCTCTTATTTCTGAGGTTAAAGCGGTTGTACAGCCGCACTCGCAGTAAACACAATCAAAGGAGCAAAGTTTAGACGGAACCAGGTTAATACCAACCGAACGCCCCAGTCTCCTGGAATTTACAGGACCAAAAATATATTTCATTTAAGTAATAATTCCTGAAGATAATCTTTAATAAAAAAATATATTTTTAATACGCCTGCAGATGTGTAAAGCAGGCATATTAAAATATTTTAATTTAAAAAACAATTTATTTGAATTCTATGTCAAAATCTATAGAATAATAATGATCCTGCTTTTCACCATAAATAAAAATCTCACCCAGCCTGGACAGAGGACCGGAATATACTCCTTTATCCCCGCCTTTCCCTGCTGCTAATGATTTAAGAATTCCGCTGTTTCTCAGATAAAAAATCAAATAAGTATCCGGATTGATAAACCGCCCTAATCTGCCTGGATTTTTAGTATTATAAAAGGTTTTGCTTTCCAGTGCTTTTATTGTAAACTCCCTTGAAGTACCGATATACAATCCTCTGGAATCATAAACTATATGTACCGGCTCTCCCTGCTTATCTTTAAACCAGAAACCGCCCGAGCCTTTTCCATAATCATCTTCACCAAATGTGTCTTTACCGGTATATTTTGCAGAAAGAAAATTTTTTGCCTTACTCCATATTGCTGATGTGGAAGATGCGCTATTCATGGAAAGAAAAATAACAAGGTCTCCTTTCCTAGCCTTATCTTCCGGATCACTATACATAACTGTGGCTGCACCGCTGTAGGCCGGCAGAAATTCCTCTTCAAAATCCACACCTGTTTCTGATTTAAACTCATTCTTAATTTCATCATATTCCTTACACCATGGTTCACCCCTGGAGCATAATTCTTTCAGATTCTGAAGATTGTATGAAAAGAAAAAAGAAAAATCAGCGTCTGTCATATTGATCATTCTCCCGACAGCACCTGTTTTAAGAAGGGCTGACACTGCTCCGGAATAGTCACTTTCACTGTCCAGCTTTACTGATCCGTTAATCTGAAATTTATTGCCGTCAAAGCCTATTCCGCCTGAAGCATATTCAACTGACTCCATTGACTCATCAAAAACGCTCCCCTTTTTATCTGATGAAGATTCTCCGGAGGTGTTCATCACAACCTCTTGTGCATATAGAAAATCTTTTTCCTGTTCAATAGTATCAAGAGAAGCGAACTGCCCCCTGCCTGGAACTGATTTCATGAGATTCTTTATAAATCCCCCTGAAAGAAATATATTAATATCATATGTTTTTTTTCTCTTTGAAAAATAATCAGAGTAATCACTGTTAAGAATAAGTGAGCCTTTACTGTCCCCTCTACGATCCAGTATTTTTTTCAGAAGATCACCTGTTGATGCTATAATAAAATAACCGGAACTAGACGCTGCAAAAATATCTTTTTGAATCTGATAAAGC
>CAYYKZ010000040.1:5442-13413 GCA_964468455.1 uncultured Leptospirales bacterium
ATCTTTTTAATGATTTCAACAAATTTCAGAGGAAAATCCTTTTCATTAGTAACAGGTACAAAAAAAGCCATAACATCAAGATTATTGTCCTTCTCATAACTTACAAAACTTATTGGTCTTTCAGTATCAATTCCGCATTTCTTTAATGATTCATTGTTAAGATAATCAACACCTGTTTTATTTCTGAACTCCTCCCTTTCCTTATTGAAGGAATTTCTGCTTTCATCATCAAGAAGCTCTGAAACTATATAGTTGGCTGTTTTAAGAAGATGGCTTATCTTTTTTGTTTTTATAAAAAAACCGGCATCTTCAGGAAGAAGAGATTCTGTGTCCCCTGAAAAATCGGCAAAAACCAGCCCCTGAAATAAAAAGAAAACAATAAATATTATGCTGAAACGTTTCATAGCTACTCCTTATAAATTAAAATTACAATCAGCTTATGAAGCATATAAAAACTGATGCACCTGAGTAATATTTAAAGCATCATTATTAGAAGAAAAAATTACCCGCATAGATAATCAATCACAATCATCAACCCCTGATGGTGCTTTAATAATCTGAATAAACACAGTTCTTAAAGTATTCCTTTAATGTGCCTACGGGATACACTCTGCCCAAACTGAGCCTGAAGAAGCAGCAAATCTAATAGGTACTCCCAGGGCAGACATAGGGCTTACTTAAGTTAAATGCGCAAACAGGTAATATTACTACTTATTCCGAAAATCCGGAATAACCCTTTTCAGTTATTATGCATTCTTATTCATATTGTGTCATTAATAATATAGCGGTATTTCCAATTTTTTCCAGCACAAATAAGCAAACTGGTTTCTAAATTTAAAATTCCGGTGCATATAAGCCATTCTGAAAATGGCTGCAGCAGCCCTGTTTTTGACTGCCCCGGGAAAAATGAAATAATTATTAAAAATTAAAAAAATAGTTGAACATAATAATACACAAAGGCCAATACTTAAAGGAGCATAACAATATTATTAAGCAGCTAACTTATCAGGAGCTTGAAATGGAGCCTATTAAAGTAAAAAAAACATATGAAGAGATAAACAGTAAAATAAAAAATGGTGAAGCTGTAATTGTTACAGCTGATGAAATGCCTGAGATAGTAAAAAGTGAAGGCGTAAAAAAAGCTTTTGAAAAAGTTGATGTTGTTACAACCGGCACATTCGGAATAATGTGCTCATCCGGAGCATTTATAAATATTGGACATACAAAGCCGAAAATACGCACAGCAAAAGTCTGGTTTAACGATGTTGAGGCCTACGGAGGCATTGCAGCTGTTGACTGCTACCTTGGAGCCACACAGGTAAGGGAAAACGATCCCCTTAACATGGTTCATCCAGGTACATTCTCATATGGCGGAGGCCATGTTATTGAAGACCTTATTGCAGGCAAAAAAATTAAACTTAAAGCTCAGGGATACGGAACAGACTGCTATCCTTTAAAAGAATATGAAAAAACAATTACAATAAATGACCTTAGGAACGCACTTCTCTTCAATCCAAGAAATGCCTACCAGAATTACAATTGCGGCATTAACCTTTCTGATAAAATCAAGTACACCTATATGGGTATTCTTAAACCTGACATGGGAAACCTTTTCTACTCAAGTGCGGGGCAGTTAAGCCCGCTTTTAAATGATCCTTACTACTGGACAATAGGCACAGGAACTAAAATTTTTCTGGGCGGAGCTCCGGGGGGAGTAGCATGGCACGGGACTCAGCACGCACCTGATTCGGACCGTGATGAGAACGGCATGGTTACAGGAGGAGCTGGTACAATCGCTGTATGCGGCGACATGAAACAGATGAATACTGATTTTATACGCGGGGTTTCCGTAACAGGTTACGGCACATCCCTTATGGTGGGCATAGGCATACCTATTCCCATTCTTAACGAAGATCTGGCATACTTTACAGGCATGACTGATAAAGATATAAAAGCTCCGGTTGTTGATTACGGTACAGACTATCCTGAAGGGGAAAACAGGATTATTCAGCATGTGACTTATCAGGAGCTTAAGTCAGGAACTGTTAAAATACAGGGACGTTCAGTTCCCACTGCACCTTTATCCAGTTACCCTGTAGCAAAAAAAATTGCCAATGAACTGAAAAAATGGATTGAACAGGGTTTTACTCTGGGTGAACCGCAGATACCGCTCCCCACTGTAGAATATAAAAAACGGAAATAAATGCTTCATAACAAACGTTTTTACAGATTATACAGCAGCAGAGGGAGATGGAATACCTATAATGTAAAACTTCACACAAGTGATCTTTATATAAGGGCGCTAAATGATATTTCAGTCACAGCCGCAAAACTGCTTAATGAAGCAAGAAATGAAATTGAAGAGCACATAAAAAAAAACACTGATTTTATTACATCTCTGGAACCAATCCCAGAACCTGAAGACTCAGGAGAAATAGTTTCGGCAATGTATAAAGCATCAATGCAAGCAGGCACCGGACCTATGGCCGCTGTTGCCGGAGCTGTAGCTGAATATACAGGGAAAAATCTCCTCCCATTTTCCAACGAAATAATTGTTGAAAACGGCGGAGACATCTGGATGAATATTAATAATCCGGTTACAATAGGTATTTACTGTAATAATATTTACTTTAAAAACAGGCTTGCTATTAAGATCCCTGGAACAGGAACACCTTGTTCAATATGTACGTCTTCATCCAAAACCGGCCACTCTATCAGTTTTGGAAAGGCGGATTCGGCAACAGTAATAGCTGACTGCGGAGCATTAGCAGATGCAGTTGCCACAGAAACCTGCAACAGGGTCAAATCTCAATCCCATATTGAGGAAGCTATTAATTTCGCTCTTTCAGTGTCAGGGGTTCAGGGATGTATAATAGTACTGGGGGACAGAATGGCGGCACTGGGAGATATTGAACTTACATCTCCTCTGGGAAATGAATGTTAATGCCCCCATCTGCCCATATCAATTAAGAGATTAAGGAGAAAGAATAACTAATATGATATCCACAAATGTTTTACTGATATTCAGAAAAGAAATAATGTATAAACCAATAATCTACAGAATTGCCCGCGATTTTGACATAATATTTAACGTTATTGAAGCTAAAATTTTCCCCAAACAGGAAGGGCGTATTATTCTGGAACTAAGAGGAACTGAAGAACAGATAAATACCACTCTGGACTATTTCAGCAGGGAGGGTGTAGAAATACAGATTCTTGCTGAAATGATAAAGAGAGACGACTCCAGATGTGTTCACTGCGGAGCCTGTACAGGAGTGTGCAGAGTTGACGCTCTGTATATGGACAGGGAAACAATGGAAGTACATTTTAACCCCGAAAAATGCGTTGCATGCGGTTTATGTAAAACAGCATGCCCTGTTAATGCAATGTCAGGATCAGCAATTGACCGGGATATTTAGGGGCGGAGGATGATTAAGGATAACGTAAAAAATCAGATTCTGAATTCATTAAATGATATTATATTCATAACAGACGAAAATTTTAAAATTGAATGGATCAACAGTCCCGGAATAAAATTTTTCGGCAGCAGTCTTACCGGGAAAAACCTCGCTGAAACCATAAATGTAAAGCATGATGACTTGCTGCAGAGCCGCACAGATATTGAATCTGCCGTATTAAGCAAAGCTAAACAGAAACATCTATTCAGCAGCCGCCTGATTACAACCGGGAATCTTAAAAAGGAATCCTCATTTCTTGTTATTTGCCGGGACATTACAGAAAAAACTAAAAATGAAAATCTTCTGAGATCCATGATTCAGTTTGAAAATCTTCTAACCAGAATTGCTCTTGAGTCGGGAAATATTCCTGCAGAAAAGATTGATTCACAGCTTAACAGAATACTAATGTTTATAGGCGAATTCGCTCTTATAGACAGGGCCTACATTGCACTTCTCTCTGCAGATGGAGAAAAAATTGAAATTAAATACGAATGGACTTCACCTTTTTTTAAAGCCACAATAAACTGCACCCAATCCAGTCATATACCATACAGCTGGAGTCGAAAAAAAAGATCAGAAATTATAATGCTCCCTGATGTTCAGAAAGCAAAATATCCGGAAGGAGTACACCACAAACAGGTATTCAGCAAAGGAACTGTATCAGCCATGCTTGTACCTCTATATCAAAATAGCAGATTTCTGGGATATCTTGGATTCAGTTCATCAAAAAATATTTTCAGATTCCCGCAGGAACTTACATCCGCTTTTAAAATTACAGCGGAAATCATAATAAATCTTTTTGAAAAAAAGTCTTCAATAGACCTTATTGATCTGAATAAAAAAATAGTATCCAAAACTTCAGGGATGATGGCCTATACAGATATTGACGGTAAGGTGCTTATGTATAATGAGGCTTTCAGCACGTTCCACAATGAGAAAAATCTTCTCAAGGAAAAAAATCCGGAATTATTACTTCTTTATACTGACTCAATAAGCTCAGGAAAGGAAAACTTCATTTCAGCATTTGAAAATTGTAAAAAAGGCCTGGAATCTAAAACAGAAATCTGGATAAACAGAAACAACTCTCTCAGGCTCCTTGAAGTTTTTTTTCACCCCATACTACAGTCCAGAGATAATATTACAGGTATAATCTTCAACTCTAATGACATAACAGAAAGGGTACAGCTTGAAGCAAGAATACTTGAAGTAATACATACAGAGAGAAAGAAAATAGGAATAAGTCTCCATGACGATCTTGGGCATGACCTTCTTGCTGTTGCAATAAAATCCCGCCTCATTTATGACAAATTGAAAACCATATCTCCCGAACTGTCAGATGAGGTTAAAGAAATAGAAAAATCAATAAAATATGCCATTGATGAAGTAAGACGTCTTTCCAGGGGCCTTATCCCTTATAAAAACAGCGGCCTTGACTTCCGGGAAATGCTCGATGCTATTGCACTTACAATCGAAAGGGATTATAACCTTGAATGCAGTTTTACTATTGATAAAAACATTAGCATAAATGATGAATCAATAATAAAAGAAATTTTTTATATAATTGATGAAGCAGTGATGAATTGCCTGAAACACTCCAGCTGCAGCCGAATAACAATAGAGATGAGCATGGAGAACAGTATGATAATGCTAAAAGTTATTGATAACGGCAGAGGAATTGATAATAATAAATCACGATTTGAAGGTGTAGGCCTGGAAATTATGAACTACAGGGCACGTGCCTTAGGTGGAGGACTTGAGATAAGCAGAAATCCTGATGGCGGCACAATCATCAAATGTATATTCAGCCCTGTAAAAATTCAGGCATAAGGAGATATCAATGAATGAATCTGGAAAAGAAATAATTAAAATAATAATTGTAGATGACCACCCAATTGTTTCTGACGGAATCCGCCAGCTCATTGAGCGGGAAGATGATATGAACGTATGCCTTGCAGTACAGGATGCAGAAAGCGCACTCAAGGGAATTGAAAAACACTCTCCCGATCTTATTGTTGTTGATATATCCCTTAAAGGGGCTGCAAATGGGATTGACCTGATTAAAGGTGTAAAAAAAAGATATCCTAGAATAAAGGCGCTTGTTCTTTCCATGCATGACGAAAACCTTTATGCTGAAAGGGCAATAAAAGCAGGTGCCAAGGGATATATCATGAAAAATGATCTTACCGATAATATAATCAAGGCTATCAGAAAAATAATGGATGGCAATCTCTATTTAAGTGAAAACATCACCTCAAGGCTTCTCAATATTCTGGTAAATGACACAAATAATGACGAAAACCAGGATATTAAAAAGCTCAGCGACAGGGAATTCCAGATTTTCCAGCTAATAGCCAGGGGTTATAAAACCGGTGACATAGGAAAAGAAATAAATATAAGTGTAAAGACAGTAGAAGCCCATAAGCTCCGCATCAGACATAAGCTTGACCTGAAAAACAGCTCAGAACTTATAAAATATGCAATAGACTGGGAATATAAAAACGGCAGCCAGGATTTTTAAAAATAGAATGTTAACATCGTAACTGTTATACAATAAATAATTCTTCATTATCCTATTTATCTTCAAAAAATTAAAAAATTTTTTATTTTTTTTAAATCTTCGCTTGACGATTTTAAGAGGTATTATTATATTTTTATTGTTAGCACTCAATAAAGATGAGTGCTAACAATAAAAATACCTAAAGGAGGGGGAATTATGAAATTCGGTTTAACAAAAACTAACAATTCACCATCAAAAAGTCTCTCTTCTTTCAGAAGAGATGTGAATACTCTTTTTGATGAATTCTTCAATCTGGACAGCAGCAATCTTTTCGATTCTCAATGGCTGCCCGATATTGATCTGATTGATGAAGGAGACAGAATCGTAATCAAAGCAGATGTTGCGGGCATTGAGGAGAAAGATCTTGATGTGCGGCTTGAAAACGATATTCTTACAATATCGGGACAACGAAGTGAGGAAAAAAAGGAAGGCGGAAAAAATTTTGTTGTATCAGAAAGAAGATTCGGGTCTTTTACCAGGGCTGTAAATCTTCCTCGAGGAATAAAACCGGAAGATATTTCAGCTGATCTTAAAAATGGAGTTCTTAATCTGACAATTAAGAAAGATGAAAAAATTAAATCAAAGCAGATTAAAATAGCTGTAAACTAAAAGGAGGCGGCCATGTACACCTACAATGTAATTGATGATATGCTCAAACTTAAAAGTGTTTTTGATGATTTCTTTACAGAAAGAAAACTCTCTAATGGGAAGACTGAATTCCCGCCTGTGAGGGTACTCGAAGAAGAAGACAAAATCACCCTTTATGCAGTAATACCGGGGGTCAGTGCAGAGGATCTTGACATTCAGATAATGGATAATTCACTGCAAATCAGAGGCGAGAAGAAAGAAGATTATGAGAATCATCCATATATAAGAAGGGAAAGGTTTTTTGGAGAATTCAAAAAATCAATAAAGATCCCATACAGAGTGAACTCCGGAGATGTAAAAGCGGAATTGAGTAATGGCATATTAAAAGTTACCCTTACCAAATCCGATGAAGCAAAACCAAAGAAGATACAGATTTCATAGTAAAGGGGGAAAGCCATGATGAACGAAAGAAGATTACCCGATAAAGGCACAACTGAAGATAGAGTTTATATACCTCTTACAGACATTTACGAAACAGAGGATCTATACTCTCTTAAAATAGAAATGCCTGGAGTAAAAAAGGAAAATCTGGATATTGTGATTGATGAAAAGGAACTTCGTATTACAGCAAAAACTGATAGAACAGAAGATTTTGATAAAATCAGATATTCAGAATTCAGCGACAGGGATTTTTACAGAGTATTTAAAATTGGATACGACATAGACAGGAGCAGGGTTGATGCCAACCTGGAAAATGGCGTATTAACTTTAAAACTTCACAAAAGTGAAGATGTAAAACCTAAAAAAATAGCAATAAATCAGGTTAACTGATTTTAATAAATAATTAAAGGATAAAGGATAAGGCGAAGTCGGGGGACTTCGCCTTTTTTTCTATAGCCCGGACAGACTTTTTTTAATATGATCAGGTATTAAATAATATTTTTTTGCGTCCACCATAAAATCACCGTAGGCAAGTGACATCAGAATAAGGCGAAGGCCCTTTTTTTTAAGCAGAAGTTTTAATGAATTACGGTATAAATCTTTTGCAACATCAAAATTAAAGCTAACCGGTACAAGATGATCCCCATCCTTAAACAGAAGTATAATTTTGACAATATTTTCACTAACATCAATACTCCAGCCAGGTTCCTGATCCTTCATCACAGCAATAGACTCTTCATTATCATAATAAAAGAATCTTATACTTTTATCAGTGCTGATAAAAAAAGTTTCACCAGGGTAATTAATCATTTTATAGATAACTTCTGCAGGACCTTCCCTGGGTATACAATTATCAGGCTTAATACCTTTTAAAGCTTTTATTACTTCTTTATTATCAAATCCAGGGACATACTGATCAAGTTGAAG
>CAYYKZ010000041.1:0-3449 GCA_964468455.1 uncultured Leptospirales bacterium
TTTTTAATGACAATAAAAATTTTACACAATATATTGATTTCAAACAATACAGGAGTGTTATCAAATGAAACACTGGATACTTGTAGGAATACTTTTTATCTTTTTCGGTGTAGCCCTGATTGCATATTACGATTCCTTTGTAAAACCTGAAAGAGTAGCACGGGAGCTTCTTGTAGAAGGCAAAATGTCCTTTGAAAGAGGAACAAAAGAATCACTCAACAAGGCTATTGACACATTTACAAAAGTTATTGCCCGTTATCCCAAAACTGATTCGGCCCTTGATGCATACTACCATATTGCCCAGAGTTATGAAAAACTGAACCTTAACAGACTGGCTTACCTTAAATATGTGTATATACTTAAATCAGGAGAAGATATTCCCGGCGAAATGCTTGATGAAATAAAAGCCAGAATCGCCCGGTTGAAGATAATGAAGAGATATGACGAAGAAGGGATTCATCAGCTCATGACAGCCCTCAATTACAGTGACAATAAAGATTTCAGAAGCCGCGTATATACTGAACTCGGACACACATATCTAAAACGTGGAGAGATTAACAGATCTGGAAGGATGTTTGATCTTGCTATTGCAGAAAACGGTAATAATGAGGAGGCTATTATAGGTAAAGCCCGTTTCTACAAAAGAATGGGCCAGGATATGCAGGCATATAATCTTTATGACCATTTCCTCAAATATTACGCCAATTTCAGCAATTATACTGATGATGTAAACAGTTCATACATTAAACAGCTCTACGAAAGCGGAATCAACAGCTATAGAAAAGGAAGTTACTTCCCGGCAATTGAGTATTTCCAGAGATATCTGAGAAATTTCCCGAATACAGAAAGATCTGAAAATTCACTATACTGGATTGGAGAATGTTATTTTTCTTTAAAAAGATATGATTCAGCAATTTCATACTTCAGAAAAACCTTATCAAACAACTATTACCATAAAGATCAGGACGCCCGAATAAAAATAGGGTATTCATTTTTTATGGCTAAAAATTATGATCTAGCTGCTAAAGAATTTCAGGCCTATATTGACCAGTATCCCAACGGCCGCCATATAAACAGAGCAAGAGAATGGAAAGAAATGAGCAGGAAAGAAATGCTCTACAAATACAGAAAAAATTACCCCGAAGAAAATATGGATAACTCATCAACTGATGAAAGCAGCGATACAGGAAGAAGCGGCCCTGTTTACAAATCCGGAAGCCCCAGAACTGTACAGACCGGATTTGACAGACTAGATTATGAAGAAAACTACGAAGATAATGACGAGCATTATGAAAATGTTGCAGAAATATAGAAAACATTTCATTTAATAATAATTTCACAATTATACCCGGACTTAAAACAATAAAAGAGAGGCTTACGGCCTCTCTTTTATTGTTACCCAGACATTTGTCTTAGTTTTATTTCTCCATAAAGTAACTTTTATAGTTTTACCTATCCGTTCACTACCAACAGTCTGAAGAAGCTCCTGAAAAGTCTTAACAGGCTTGTTATCAATTTCCAGGACAACATCCCCCTCCTTCATCCCTGCTTTTTGCGCAGGGCTGCCTTTAATTACACTCCCTACAAGTACACCATCATTGTTATCAAGTCCCAGCTGTTTCGCATAATCATCAGTAAGAGGAGCTATATTCACTCCGATATATCCTCTTTTAACTTTTCCGAATTCCTTCAGCTGTATAAGTGTATCCCTTGCAATGTTTACCGGAATAGCAAAACCTATACCGACATTCCCGCCTGAGCCGGAATATATTGCCCTGTTAACCCCTATAACCTCGCCATCTATATTAATTAATGGACCGCCTGAATTTCCCTGGTTTATTGCAGCATCTGTCTGAATATGCATATTCCCCAGACTATCCAGCTGGTTACGTCCTGTGGCACTTACTACACCTGTAGTAAAAGTACGATCAAGCCCAAATGGGTTTCCAATAGCCACAACAAGATCGCCCACTTTTACTTTTCCGGAATCACCAAAGTACACCGGTTTAAATTTAAAATTCCTGTCTTTGCTTTTTATTTTAAGAAGGGCTATGTCTGTAAGCTGGTCTGAACCGATTATTTCAGCTTCATAATCTTTATCAGAAACAGTAACAGTGACAGTATCAACATTCTGCACAACATGATGGTTAGTGCAGATATACCCGTCACTTGATATTATAAATCCTGTACCAAGTCCTCTTGCCTTTCTTGTCTGAGGCTGAGAATCTGGAAAATTAAAAAAATCACGTAATGCAGGGTCATCCATAAATGGATTGAACCTCTGCATGGTTACAGTTTTTTCAGTACTTATAAAAACAACTGAATCCTTATATTCATTGTAAATATCATGATAGGTATTCTGAATTGCAGCTATAAGATCTCTGTCTTTACCGCTTTTCAGAGGGGAGGAACGTGCTGTTTCAGAAAGAAATGAATTACCTGTAATAGCAACTGCACCTGAAATAACAATAATAACAGCCAGAGAAGATAAAAATAGTTTTTTCATCACTTACCTCTTGAAAATAAAATAGTAATTTTTCGAAAGATCGTTTAATACCCTCAATTACTCAGCTGTCGGGTAACAGGAAGAGCATTATTAAATCCTTCTTTTATTTCACAGCAGTAATTATTCCTGAAGATATCTTATTCTGTTGAGTTAACACCTTCAACCTGCGGATCTTTAAGAATATTATCCTTCATATATTAATCAGCCAGCAGTCACTGATTAATATTCCCTGAGGTTTTAATAATAACTCCATCCTGCAGATATATTCAGAAATTTTTACTATTAAAATATATGGAAAAACAATTCAGGAAGGTTACAGAAAATAAAAATCCCCGGTTCTGATGCCGGGGATAAAAAGACAAACCATTAAATATATTTATCAATCACCTTCAAATTCGACAAGATGAAACACTTTATATCCGCTCTGCTCAAGCCTTTTTCGGCCTCCCACATCAGGAAGATCAATAACAAAAGCCATTTCCACAACTTCACCGCCAAGTTTTTCTATAAGCTTTGCTCCGGCAAGAGCTGTACCACCTGTAGCGAGGAGATCATCAATTAAAAGAACCTTATCACCTTTTTTAACTGAATCTGTATGTAATTCAAGGCTGTCTGAGCCGTATTCCAGTTCATATTCATGGCTTATCGACTCATAGGGAAGTTTACCCGGTTTCCTTACAGGGATAAATCCTTTCCCGAGTCTGCATGCAATGGCACCTCCCAGTATAAAACCTCTTGCCTCAATCCCTGCAACAAGGTCTATGTCCATATTTCCGCAATGGTCAGAGATCTGATCTACAGCTTCTTTCAATCCCTCCGGATCTTTAAGAAGTGTGGTAATATCGCGGAACATTATACCCTTTTTAGGGAAATCAGGTATTGTTCTGATTTTTTCTTTCAATGACATGCATTTTCTCCTTTTTTTAAATTACAATATGAGTTT
>CAYYKZ010000041.1:3549-13196 GCA_964468455.1 uncultured Leptospirales bacterium
AGACTCAAAATATACAAATTATCAAGAGAACCGGAATTGTTCATGTCAATTTATTTTTTTTGTTTAGACCACTCATAGATAAATAATGAAAGAGCAACTGTTGCGTTTAAGGACTCAACAGCATCAGAAACAGGTATTGAAACAGACCTGCTGCGCAGCCCTTCAGGAAGCCCCTGCCCTTCTGAACCTGGAATTAAAAGAAAATTATCAGGGAAACTGAAATCTCTTATATCTGATCCTCCCCTGTCCAGTGAAACCAGAGGGATTTTTTCGCCTGCAATACCGGCAAGTTCATTAACAGCCGGGCCTTTTACAAATTTCATTTTAAACACAGCCCCGGCAGATGATCTTATCGATTTAGGGTGAAAAGGATTTGCCGCACCCCTGGCAAGTATAATCCGGGTTACACCAAAACCGGCAGCAGAACGCACAGCAGCACCCACATTGGCCGGGTCCTGAAACGGAATAACCGGATTGCATCCTTCAGTTATTGAACCATCCCATTCCTCAACCAGGGGCATCTCTGTAATAAGAACAGGCGCCCTGTTATTTGATAAATCTATTTCGTTAAAAAGACCCTTCTTAAAAATATATAAAGCACCATTAGCATTAAACCTGGAAATCAACATATCAAAATCATTGTCACTTTCAGTATAATCATCCGGGAGAATAAGCCTGCAGCCGGATATATCACCATGAGACAGGAAATCATGAATTATTTTTTTCCCTGAAACAGTTATGGAATTATTCTTTTTTATCCCATCTACTGTTATCAGTTTTTTAAGTTCTCTAAAAGTTTTATTATCACTTGATGATACTGCTATGCCCCTGGTTTCATTTTCATTTTTCATTATTTTATAAATTTTCCTGAATCGGGATGTACTTTTTTCAAAAACAAGGAGTCTTCTTTCATTATTGGTTCCTGGGAGATTATACTGCTTGTCTATTAAGAGTTTAAAATCATTAAGATTTTGTTCAGTCAGACTCTTAATGTCCCCATCAGCATCAGGGCCTTTAAGAAGAATTACAAGTCCTCCTTCAGGAAGAAAATGCTCCACTCTGGCCAGTGTTTCCGGAGCATCTTCCAGAGCCCTTGTAACAACACCATTCACATCAAAAAATGATTTATCTGTTACTTTATGGGAGTAAAAATCCACCCCTGTAAGGCCAAGACTTTTTACCGCAACTTTAAGGAATTCGACCCTTCTGCTTCTCTGTTCGGCCAGTATTATATTAATATGAGGAAACATTATTTTAATCGGTATTCCGGGGAAACCGGCACCAGTGCCTATATCAATTATTGAATCAGGTAGTTTTACATACTTCGTGTAATATACCGAATCTATAAAATGCTTAATAATAAAATTTTCTTCACCCTTTATTCTGGTGAGATCATTATCACTGTTGTTATCATTTATCAATTTATAATAAAGAGCAAACTGACTAACCTGCTTACTGGAAACCTCAATACCTGCCGCCTTGAATAGGCCTTTAATTTTTTCTTTCATATTCTGATTCACTATATTTAAAGATTAAAATAATCCACCGGTTATTTCTTAAAAAACTTACACACACAATAATTTTATTTTAAACACCCCGACAACTAAAGGGAGCGGGACTATACTGAAGAAATCAGGGAACTGACTTTGAAAAACAATATCCAGACATAAGAGTTAACTGTCCACCAATAATTCGTAACCGGAGATAATTCCTTTAATTTCTATTAAATAAAAAATCTAATTGCCACCGCTTACGAATGCCGGGGTAAAGAAATTACATTAGAATATATCCTCAGGAATAATTTTAATTCAAAACTGATTTTTCTAATCTTCATAAATGGCATCATGAATCATTCTGCTGAGTTCCATAAGATGATAAGGCTTCTGAATAAATCTTTTTTTACCTTTTTTAATAATGTCAGCAACCCTTTCATCTCTCCTGAATCCTGATGAAAAAACAACTTTAACTTTCTCATCAATCTCTTTCAGTTTCTGATATGTTTCCACACCGCTGATTCCAGGCATAATAATATCAAGAAGAACTGCATCTATTCTATCCATTTCTCTTCTGTAAATATCAATCGCTTCTAAACCGTTTTCCGCGAAAAGACACTCATAACCCAGTGATTCAAGTAATGATCCTGCAATTGTGCGGACTATGTCTTCATCATCAACTACAAGAACTGATCCTTTACCTCTAACAGGTTCGTTTTCACTTTTAAGAATTCCGGATGGACCTGCCTCTGCTGCGGGGATATACATTTTTATAATAGTCCCTTCCCCGGGCTCACTATAAACATCAATAAATCCATGATGTTCTTTAATTGTTCCATAAACAACAGATAATCCAAGTCCGGTACCTTTGCCTTCAGGTTTTGTGGTAAAAAAAGGTTCAAATACACGATTCAGCAGGTCACTGTTCATGCCTGCACCTGTATCCTCCACATATATTGCCACATATTTACCGGGATTTATCTCATATTCGCGCTTATCTGCAAACTCCTCATCAACAATTATATTATCTGTAGATATTGTAATTTCACCTCCATATGGCATAGCATCCCTTGCGTTTAATCCCAGGTTAAGTATCACATTCTGAAGAAGTACGGGATCGCCATTTACGAAAGAAGATAAAGCATTAAATTTTATACTGATTTTTATTTTTCTGTCTATACTCCTTTCAAGAATAACAACAGATTCCCTGATAATATCATGGACATCAATGGTTGTGGAAACTTCTATACCTCTGCGTGCAAAGGCCAAAAGTTTTTTTATAAGATCAGCTGCACGGTCTGAACTTTTAAGAACAAAATCTACATGCTTCCTTAAATCAGGGTTATCCTTAACTTTAAGTTTTAATATTTCAGCACTCCCCATTATTCCTGCCAGCATATTGTTGAAATCATGGGCTATCCCCCCGGTAAGCTGTCCAATAACATCCATTTTCTGGGACTGCCTCAGGGCATCCTCCAGTTTTTTCCGGTCTGTTAAGTCAACCATGATAGAAATTACTGCTTCTTTACCCTTCATCTCTATTAAAGCAGCAGTGTACATAATGCTCTTACTTTCACCGGAGCTTGTATGTATCTCAGATTCATAATTATACACTTTGCCGTAATTTTTGAGATTTCCCTTAATATCACTTCCTATATTATCCGGAGAAAGGTTATAATCGAACCAGGTTTTCCCTGCAAGTTCGCTATCAGTAATTCCGGTAAACGACTGGAACTCCATATTAACGGAAATATATTCGCCTTTATCCAGAGAATTAATGGCTATGCTGTAGGGACTGTTAGTAAAAACAGACCGGAATTTAATTTCATTTTCACTTAATTGATCAAGGGCATCAATCTCCCTTTGTCTGGAATGAGCTGCCCGGATTGATAGAAAAAAAGTAAAAACTGAAACAGTAAACAGTAAAAATAAACCTATAAGTCCAAAGGTTTTAATCCATTCATCAATTTCCTTTTCAATATCATCTATATATACTCCGGTGCCAATAAGCCAGCCCCAGGGTTCAAAAATTTTTACATATGAGACTTTATCCTTTATTACATCAAGATTTTCCTTCCAGTACCATTTATATTCAACAAAGCCTCCCCCGGGTTGCTCAGCGGTTTTATAAAGCTCCCTGTAAAGTTCAGATATCATTCGCCCATCCGGACCCGGAATATTATCAGGTTTTCTCCCTTCCAGATCAGGCCTGTAAGGGTGCATTATCATAATGGAGTCAGGGCCCTGAAACCAGAAATAATCCCGTCCGTCATCGCCAAACCTGTAGTAACGGAACCTGGTTATTGCCCTTTCCTGTGCTTCTTCCAGTGAAACAGATCCGTTTGTAACTTCAATTTGTCGGGAGTAGAGATCACTTATTGCAAGCTCAACAAGTGTCCGGCACATATCATGTTTATTCTGAAGATATTTTTTTTCAAGAAGGGGAATAACTATCATAAAAATTATAAAAAAAGAAAAAATCATAAGTACAAGAACAGGAAGAAAAATCTGAAAAAAATGCTTCATTAGAAAACCGGTTTTGCGTCTTGAATGATTAGAATCACCGGTAATTTTATCAATAATACTTTTCATCATAATTATTCCTGTTTATCACCAGGGCAATGTCCCCGGAAAATCTTCTTTATAATATAATAATAAAGAAGACATTAAACATAAAAAAAGACAACTGTTCAAAATTTAGCGGAAACTGATATCTGCCTCTAACGGGTTGATGGAAAAAATAATTACCCTGATTTAAACAGTTATAAAACAGAACTATTGCGGGCCTTTATCAAAGAGTATTTCAAAGTAAACATTAGTCTCTGGTCTTGCGGGATTAAGACGCTCGTATCTTAAAGCAGAATACAAACCGCCCTCTTTAATATCCCACTTTTTTATCCAGTTCCTGTGGAAATTCTCCCTATGATCCTGATATAGCTTTATATTTTTATCCCCGACCTGAGGGTATTTGTAATCAGTAACTTTCCCGGATTTTTCAGGGATAAAATCAAAAAATACATTCATCATTCCGGGTTCTCCTGCATCAGAGGATGGAACAATTGATACAATCCTGGCTTTACCTGAAATAATTTTAAAATCTTCATTACCTTTTATTTCTTTTTTTGCGCACCCTGATGCCAGAAAAACCGGTATTAATACTATGAAAAACAAAAATGGAATTCTTATTCTCATTTCAGTTCCTTTTCCCTGCATTTAATTTTAAAGCAATTTCATCTGCCTCTTTTCTGGAAAATCCGCCGGCAATTGCCGCCTTCCCGTCAGATATAACAGAATAAATTACCGGGGCAGTTATAAATTTCCCTTCAATATATATTCCCAGTCTTTTCCCCCGGTTTTCCTTTGTAATCAGATAAAGTTTTGTTCTTCCTGCAGTATTCAGCTCAATAGCAATAATATAGCCATGACCGGAGGTGTTATTTATAGATTCAGCATTAACAATATCTGCCTCTGTAAGTGCGGGGATTTTTTTAAAACATACAGGCCCGGTTAATCCGGGTATGGTTTCAACTTCACACCCGCTTGAGCAGCCTGTATCTTCAAGTTTAACCTGAATATAATTTTTAATGCCTGCACTATTCTTTATAACATTCCCGTTTTTAACAGAAGTGCTGCTGCAAAATGTCACAGCAGCACAGATGCACAAGCATGCTAAAGCCGAAAGAAGAGGTTTCATATTAATAATTAATTATCTTCCTGTCTTAATAGTATGCCCTTTCTCTGAAGATAATCGTAACGCACATTATTACCGGGCTGATAAACCATGGCTATAATTGAATCCTGCCCCTCTTTTATTGAGGAATATTCCGCAAAATCAAGGGTTCTTATTACTGCCTCAAATACCCGAAGAGCACCAGAATGATCACAAAGAGCAACACGTTTACCAAGATTATTTCTCATGAGATAAACAAAAGAATGGGCAATACGCCAGTCTGCTTCAATAAGGGATTCACCCTCAGGGAAATGGTAAAACCTGTTTTTAAAAAATCCTTTAACAGCCTTTTTCTTATCATCGTCATTTCCAGGCAGATTATTGCCGTAAACTCCCAGCATCTGCTTATATACGTCATTTTTAAACTTATGGGTAAGTGCGCCGTATTTTTGTGAATTAAGTCCGTATAAAGCCTCAAAGGTCATATCCGGAAAACCGGCTTCCTCAAGAAAGCACCTGGCTGTCTCTTCAGTGTTCTCGCTTTCACTGCCGTAAACTACAATAGGAGTATTCTGTGGTTTTTTCCAGAGAGGATATCCTGCCTTTTCAAGGGAATCCACTATTATTTTAAAATCTCTGCCAAGTTCCCTTGCAGTATCAATACCTTTAGGCTTAAGCTGGTTACCTATTGCGCCGCTTATACGCATATTATCCTTCCAGGTGTCCCATATTCCTGAACCTACAAATTCAGGGTTATCCCCGCCTGATTCGTGTACAGACTTCCCATGCCTTATTGTAATTACATGAGCCTGGTTGAGTGGTACATAAGCATCAGGGAAAATAGGCACACCCTTGTGATTCGGCAGCCACACAATACCTTCACGCATCATTTTCCCGCTGCCGTCATCAAGAATACGCCCCTCCTTTCTTATAACTCCGCCCGGATTTATTTCCATATCCTCAATGGCAAGTACAAGTTTGGTCCTGTATCTGGAATGATTAGCGCCAAAGGCGGGAATATTTTTAGGTACAAGAATTTCACTAAAGCGTGAAAGTGAAAACTTCTGGCGCAGCAGTCTTTTAAAACTGTCATTTTTAATAAGCCCGTTCCATGCAAGATAAAAAAGATGAGGACTTGCGCCAGGTACATTTGTCTGCAGAAAGTCGAATTTATATTTTATATAATCCTGAGGAGTTAAATCCTTTTCCAGGCCCAGTATAAAAAAGTATATTTTTTTACCCAGAACTTTAAGGTTATTAATAAAGTCTGTATTTACCATTTCAGGAGAAATATCAATTTTATCCTTGTAAATCTCCTGAAGAAATTTTATGTCATCAACAATATTCTCCTTAAGATAGGAGTTGTGGAACTCGGCATGTTCCCGTTCAAGGCCGGTGGCAGATTGTTCGGCAGAGATACAGTTGTTTTCATTCTTATTCATGGCTTGCATCACTCTCTTTTTTATTATTAATTATAGTTATGTATACTGTTTAGATGATAACCTGAATAAAGGAGAAAGTCAAGTTTATTGATCAGAAATTATGGATGTAATGACATCCTACCGATTCCCTGTTGCGCAAAGCAGCCTTTACTATTAATGATGAACTTACTACAGCGTTTCTAAGCTCAATAATATCCTTGGCAATTTTGGATTCCCTGTAAAACTTCATTACTCTATGTGTGTGATAATCAAGATCTGCCTCTGCCCTTTTAAGACCCTTTTCAGTACGGATTATACCTGCGTAATTCCACATTGTAAGCTGTATCACCTTCATATCCTGATCAATGAGAAGTGGATCAAATTCTTCAGTATACTGGGGCTTTCTCCAGTCAGGAATTGATTCAAAACGCCCCGGATCGATCCGGCACCCCATTGCAGCTATATTCTCAGCAGCAACCTTCCCCCAGAAAAGGCCTTCCAGAAGTGAAGTGGATGCGAGCCTGTTTGCGCCGTGAAGCCCGGTACAGGCAACCTCACCTATGGCGTAGAGATTCCGGATAGATGTCCTCCCGGCCAGGTCTGTTTTAATGCCGCCGCAAAGATAATGAGCTGCAGGAACCACGGGTATAGGTTCCCTGGTAATATCTATTCCCCCTTTAAGGCATGTGGAGTATATTTTGGAAAAACGCTTCTCAATAGGTGTTGCGCCTGTATAAAAATTAGCAAGATCAAGAAACATGCATTCCTTTCCCGTCTTTGCCATTCTGTCATAAATTGCCCTTGATACAACATCTCTTGGTGCCAGGTCTCCCATGGTGGAGTATTCATGCATAAATTCGGAACCGTTATGGTCAACAATCCGTCCCCCTTCACCCCTGAGAGATTCTGAGATTAAAAACCTTTTGATGTCCCTGTGGAAAAGAGACGTGGGATGAAACTGTACAAACTCCATATTTATAATGTCAACACCGGCCCTGTGAGCCATACTGATTCCGTCACCTGTAGCAGGTTCAGGATTTGTGGTATGATAGTAGATGTTTCCAATACCGCCTGTTGCAAGAACAACATTGTTGGCAAAAAAAGTTTCAACCTCACCTGTACTGTTATTAAGAGCATAAACCCCCATAACAACACGCTCATTATAAATCTCCTGAATATTCAAAGAATGATGATCATTGGTTATTATATCTATTGCAGTATATCCGGGGAAAAAATTAATTTCATTTTTCTGCGCATATGTTTCCAGGGTCTCCTGTATCCTGTCCCCGGTATGATCTTCGTAATAGACAATACGCCGCCTGCTGTGAGCAGCCTCACCTGTATAATCTATCCCTCCACTTCCAGTTCTGTTGAATTCAATGCCCGCTTCATTGACAAGGAAATCAAACACAAGGGATGGAGCGGATTTTGAAAAATAATCGACTGTTTCCCTGCGGTTATATCCGCACCCGGCTTCCATAATATCATTAAAAAGCAGTTCCGCTGAATCATCATCCCTGGCGGCGATCACCCCTCCCTGGGCGTAATTTGTATTTGTTTCATTGATATTATCTTCTTTGGTTAAAACAGCAACATTAAGTCCCGCTTTTTTAAGATACACGGCACATGTAAGGCCTGCAATACCTGTTCCAATTACAATTGTATCGAAATAATGTCTCATTTTCCGCTCCGGGAATTAACTCTGTTCAACTATACTTATCATTTTTTCAAGAGAGAGCTTTGCGTTTTCTTTAAGGGCTGAATCAACAAATATTTCATTTTCAGGTTTACCCTTACCGGCTATAAAGCTTTCCACAGACTCAATAGCCATAGCAGTATTGAGAAGAGTTACCCTGCTCATGTTGGTACATAGAGATTCTCTTAAAGGGACTATTATTTTATCAGGATGATCTCTTGCTATTCTTTTAACAAAATTAAGTTCAGTTCCTATTACCCATACTGATCCCGAAGAGGACTTTACCACTGCTTCATATATCTGGCTTGTGGAACCGGATAAATCTGAAATGGCCACCACTTCACGGCTGCATTCAGGATGAACTATAATTTTCGCATCAGGATATTTTTCGCGCATTTCATGTACATCGGGAACTTCAAATGCCGCATGTATGGGGCAGAACCCGTCCCACAAATACATTTTTGCATCATTTATATTTTTACCCTCTTCCAAAGTAAGGTCCAGGTTTACCCTTACAATAAGGTCATTGTCAATACCGAGAGAATGTGCTACATTACTACCCAGGTGATAATCGGGAAAAAAGAAAACAGGCCTGTTCATATCAAGATAACTTTTTACAACTTTTGCAGCGTTTGAGCTTGTGCAGACAGAACCGTCAAATTCACCGCAGAAGCTTTTGGAATCAATATAGGAATTCATATATACAACAGGAGCAGCCGGTGATTTTGAATTTTCATTTATCAGATTCAGTGCCTGACGTGCAGTGTCGCCTGTAATCATATCAGCCATGGGACATCCGGCCGATTTTTCAGGCATAATAACATGCTGCCCTTCCTTTGCCAGTATTGCGGCTCCCTCTGCCATAAAACTTACACCGCAGAAAATAATAAATTCAGCGTCACTTCTGCTGACATCAAGGGCAAGCTTGTAGGAATCACCTGTGAAGTCGGCAATATCCACAATTTCACTCTTCATATAATGATGAGCTGGGATAACCATTCGTCCGCCAAGACGTTTTTTTGCTTCAAGAATATATTTCTTTAATGCTTCTTCTGAATCGGTTTTCAATTTTAATTTAAGCTTCATATTTTACCGCCGTTTGCTGAAAATAGTTATCAACGACCCGATCCCCATAGCCCCAATGCAATCAAGCTAGGCCCCCTAAATCCCCCGGAGGGGGACTTTTAAACTCTTTCAAAAATAAAAAGTTCAATGACACTGAACTTTACTCCACCTTAACAAAAGTCTTATCCGGCATCTGCGCTGGCTCCTCCATGAGCATGACCCACAGTGGAAAAGGGGTAAATTGCCTTATATTAAAGCTGCTTTATTTCCTTAAGACTGAAATCAAATGCCCTTACTGTATG
>CAYYKZ010000042.1:0-13166 GCA_964468455.1 uncultured Leptospirales bacterium
GTGTTGAAATAAGCATACCTGTAATTGCGGCATTATTGACTATTTTCGGATACTCCGTTAATGACACAATCGTAATTTTTGACAGGATAAGAGAGAATACTCAGGTTAAGGGTAAGGAGATTTTTTCCGAGGTTGTAAACAAATCAATAACCCAGTCAATTTCAAGAACATTGCTTACATCGCTTACTACACTTTTTGCGGTAATGTCTCTTTACCTTCTTGGCGGGGATGTTTTAAATGATTTTGCCCTTGTTCTTCTTTTTGGTATTTTTATAGGAACATATTCTACAATTTATCTTGCCTCTCCTATTCTTACCGGATGGGAAAAAATGAGGTCCAGATAAGGGTATTTCTACTTCCGTGAGCCGGCCACAGTTCCTGCTCACGGAAAAAGGCTGAGCCATGCTGCTTAATATTTTTTTAAAATCCTCTTTTACTGTTTTGTTTGTAATTACTTTAAGCATTTATACTTTCCCGAAAAACTACTCGCCGGATCAGGATTTTGAACCTGAAAAAATATCAGGTTTTATATTTTATTTAATTGAGAACCGGGAGTATTACCGGGCCTCGGTAGAAGTTGAAAGGCTTAAAAGTTATTACCCCGATTATATCAGCACTTCTGAATATACTGCATCAATGAATTATCTTATGTTTAAAGGTAATGCCTATGAATTGATTACCAGCTGGAGTTCTGGTGATTTAAAGAGTGATGATGTTTCAGAAGAGATTTCTCTTATTTTTAAAATTGACAGTTTAATAAAAATGAATAAATATGAAGAAGCGGAGAGGATGGTTCCTGTCGAATCCCCGGGGAATGAATCTTTTTTTTCCGGGATTTTTTCCAGGAGAAAGCTTTATTTTTCTCTTATGGGAAACAGGTTTGGGGAGATTGAGAATAACCTGTATCTTCAAAAAAATTATAAAGAGCTGACAGACTATGCTGAATATATTCATGAACAGAAGAAAAATCCCTGGAAAGGAATGGCCGCAGGAATCATCCCGGGTATGGGATACATTTATGCCGGAGAAAAAGGTACAGGTATAACCGCAATGATTGTAATAGGTCTTGGCAGTGCATTAACTGCCGCATCGTGGAGAAACAATCTGGAACCATTGAGTATAATATCCGGCAGTGTTACCGGCCTGTTTTACGGCGGAAGCATTATTGGCGGATACAGGGAGACCTTAAGGTATAACCGGAGTTTGATGGAACGGCTTGATTTAAGGCTTCAGAGAGATTTTGATTTCAACAGTGATACGGATGAAATATTTATAAGATTCGGGATTAAGAATTGAATAATTCAGATAAAACATACATGAAGCTTGCCCTTGAAATTGCATTTTCCAGGGCAGGATTAACATCGCCAAATCCTGCAGTAGGAGCTGTGATAGTTAAAAACGGGTCTGTTATTGGTACAGGGGGAACAGGGCCATGCGGAACTGCTCATGCAGAGGTAAGAGCGATAAATGAAGCTCTAAGTTCAGGAGTTGATTTATCCGGATCGGAAATGTTTGTTTCACTTGAGCCATGCAGTCATTACGGAAAAACTCCCCCCTGTGCAGAGGCGATAATAAAGGCTGGAATAGGGAAAGTTAATATTGCTATTACTGATCCTAATCCGCTGGTATCAGGGAAAGGTATTGAAATTCTGAAGAATGGCGGGGTGGATGTCTTTATGATGGAGGATTTTCATCAGCCTGCATATGACCTGATACGCGGCTTTGAAAAGCTTATATTGAAGCATATGCCCTTTGTCATAAGTAAAAGTGCTGTTACACTTGACGGCAGAATAGCCACATCTGCCGGTGATTCCAAATGGATTACCGGCGCACACTCCAGATATATTACTCATAAACTGCGGGCAAAGTCAGATGCTATAATAATAGGTAAAAAAACATATGAGTCGGATAATCCTTCATTGAATGTGAGGTTTAATGATTTTAGTGATGAAGTATCCGCTTCATTTATTGAAAAAAAATATAAAATATCAGGTTATGATAATTTTTTTCTAAAAGAACTTTTATGTTCAGAAATAAATGATTATAAAGACCCGTTACGTGTTATAGCAGGTCTCCCGGAAATAATACACGAAAATTCACCATTTTTTAAAGATGATAATTATGTGATAGTAGCAGATAAAGATAGTTTAAACAATGCATTGAAAAAAGGTGATAAAAATTATTTATTTAAATTAAATATTGAAGAAACCGTATCCATAACAGAATCTGAAACAGCGCTTTATATACTTGAAATGCTGAACCGCAGAGGAGTTTTAAATGTAATGCTTGAGGGTGGGGCAGGTCTTAACAGTTCTTTTTTCAGCTCAGGCCTTATAGATCATTTCTTTTATTTTATAGCTCCAAAGCTGTCAGGTAATGGAATTTCAGTGTTAAACAATGCGGGGTCGGAAAAAATGAGTGAAGCCCTAATGCTTCACGATGTTTCGGCAGTACTTATAAATGATGATCTTCTTTATAGTGCATATACAACGGGATATGGAATCCCCTGAAGTGAGGTGAAAGTGTTTACAGGACTAATAGAAGAAACCGGCAAAGTGGTTTCTGTTAAAAATTCAGGTGATGGTAAAATACTTGAGATAAAAGGCAATAAGGTTCTTGAGGGAACTGTAACCGGAGATTCAATATCGGTTAATGGTGCATGCCAGACCGTTACTGATATTACAGCAGAAACCTTCTCAGTTTTTGTTTCAAAGGTTACACTTGGTATAACTACTCTTGGGGATTTTAAACCCGGTTTTACTGTAAACCTGGAAAGAGCCTTAACTTTAACAACCAGGCTTGGCGGACATATTGTTCAGGGGCATGTTGACTTTAAGGGAATGGTTAGGCATATTGTAAAAGATTCACGGGGTGTTGAAGTTGAGATAGAAGCTTCAGGAACTTACGCAAAATATATAGTGGAAAAGGGTTCAATTGCTGTTGACGGGATTTCTCTGACAGTGGTATCTGTCTCAGATTCCGGGTTTAAACTTTATCTTATTCCGGAAACTTTAGAGAATACCAATATTCCTCTCTGGAAAAACGGAACTTTTGTAAATATTGAAACCGACATTCTTGCAAAATATATAGAACGAATAATCCTTTTCGGTAAAGGGGGACATGAGGAAGATAAAAAAAATGAAGCTTCATTCATGTCAAAACTTGCACAGGGCGGTTTTATTTAAAGTTCTTCTGTGAGTTTTGTTCTGATTGATCTGTTTATTCTGTAATTGCTAAAAATTAAATATCTTTTTTAAATCAATGGCAGACGGACTTAACGGAAGAATTATCTCTTTCTTTTTATGCGAGGAAAGATATATTGCGTGAATAATCTCAAGTGCTTTATAACCGTCATTGATGCCTGAAGTTATTTTATTTTTTTTCTTCTGAACAACACTTTTTGCCTCTTTGTAGATTTCAGTAAAGCAGCTTACAGGTTTCATTGAAGGAAATTTTTTTTCAGAAAGATCATTGAACCCTCTGTAAAGCCTGGATTTGTTATAAAGAAAAAGCTTCTCATAACCGTTGCCGATAAGAATTTTCCCTTCACTTCCCCAGATTTCGAGCTCAAAAAGAAAATATTTGCGGCTCCCCCCTGATTCCAGAAAAATATTAACACCTGATTCGGTTTTTAACCAGGCAAGTGCTGTGTCTTCAAAACCTGAATCCCGTGAATCTCTGGAGAATTCCCCCTTAACGGAAATAACTTCTCCAAAGTAATAGCGAATCAGGTCAACCAGGTGCGTACCGTCATGGAGAAGGGAGCCCCCGCCCTGTTCCAGGTGCGATTCCCCTCTGAAAGGGCCGGTGAGTATTCGTGCATTTACTGTTTTAATCCTGCCTATTTTGCCGGAACTTAAAAGCTCACCTGTTTTTCTGTATCTGTGGTCATATCTCCGTTCGTGGTTAATAAAAATGCTGCAATCTTTTGCAGCAGCTGATTCCATAAGTGTCCGGGCTGATTTAAGAGAGCCGGATAGAGGTTTTTCAAGTATGACTGCTTTAGCCCCGCTATTTACAGCTTCAAGTGCAATGTCAATGTGGCTTGCTGTCCAGGTGGCAATTGTAACAATGTCAAATTTATGTTCCTGAAACATTTTTTTATAAGAGGTGTAGGCAGATTCGGGCGGTAAACCTGTTTTAGCCGCAAAATAGTTTAGCCGTTCTTTATTTATATCGCAGGCGCAGGTTATTTCCAGACCGGCGGCTTTTAAACCTCCGAAATGGGTACAGGGCTTATTTCTTAAGGGGTCCTCCTCAAGGAGAAATCCTATGCGGCCGCATCCTATGAGAGCTGTTTTTAATTTTGACATTTTACAGCTTTGAAAGATAGGTGTTCAGCTCATAATCTGTAATATGCCTGTTAAACTGATCCATTTCAAATATTTTGTTTTCAATGAATTTTTCATGTATCACATCACCCAGGGCTTCTTTCATTAATGCGCTTTCTCTGAAATAGGTAAGGGCTTCATACATCTGGGTGGGAAGGCGTGGGTAATCAAATACCGGGTTTGTTATATTCCCGGACTTGACAGGATCAGGGAGTTCATATTTCTCTTCAATACCTTTAAGTCCTGCTGCAAGAATTGCTGAAAAAACAAGGTAAGGGTTGCATGCAGGGTCGGGGTTTCTAAGTTCAATACGCATTGACCCGGGTTTGTCATGCCTGGTCTGCGGTACACGCACCAGGGCTGACTGACTTTTGTTGCTCCATGTGGCATGGGTGGGTGATTCGTACCCGGCGACAAGGCGTTTATATGAGTTAATCCACTGATTTGTTAGTATAAAAAATTCATTACAGTGTTTCAGCAGGCCGGCAATAAAATGCCTCCCTGTATCGGAAAGGTAAAATTCGCTGTTATGGTCAAAGAAAATGTTTTCATCCCCTTTGAATAGTGACTGGTGTATATGAAGTCCTGAACCGTTCTGGTCGCCTAAAGGCTTGGGCATAAATGAGGCGTATATGTTATTGATCTGCCCTATTTCTTTGACTATAAGCTTGAATGTCATAATATTGTCTGCAGTTGTTAATGCATCTTCATGCCTCAGATCAATCTCGTGCTGGCTGTATGAGCCTTCATGATGAGAGGATATTACATCTATCCCCATTTTTTCCAGTGTAAGCACAGTCTGCCTTCTGTAGTCAGATGCAACATCAAGAGGTGTAAGGTCAAAGTATCCGCCTCTGTCAAGAATTTCCGGTTTATCTGAATTTTTAAAAAAGAAGAATTCTATTTCCGGGCCTGTGTAAAAGGTGAGTCCCTGAGATGAAATTTTCTCCAGATTCTTTTTCAGTATGTATCTTGAATCTCCCTGGTATGGCGCCATGTCAGCTGTGTGAATATTGCAGAACATCCGGGCAACGGAATCTTCGCTGGGCCTCCATGGTAAAAGCTGGAATGTGGAAAGATCGGGTATAGCAAGCATCTCCTCTTCAATTGAGCGGATATTGCCGTCAAGGGTTGAACCGTCAAAGCGGACACCCTCTGTTAATGCATCTTCAAGTTCCTCAATTGTTATTGCAAAGCTTTTTAAAAATCCCAGAATATCTGTAAACCATAAGCGTATAAACTTTATCTTGTTATCATGAGCGTATTTTAATATATAGTTTTTATCATTATTCATAATTAACCTCAAAGTGTGTTATAGTTTACCAGCTGATGTAGACCAGGAGAATAAAGAGAGCAAGTATTATGAGAAATAGCATGGCCATTACAAAGGTGCTTTTACTCTGAGGCGCACTGTTGTTCTCAATTGAGGGAGTCTGGCTGCCGGTACTTTTTGAATTTGCTCCTGTAAGAGGAGAATCTGTAGAGGGATCAAATATCTTCAGTCTGACCTGTTTTTCATCCTCAAGAAACTGTCCATATACTCCGGGAATTATTTCCACCAGGATTTCTATTGGATTGTTTTTGCCGGAAACTGATTTTATATCAACAACGGATGCAGGCACAGGGCGTACTCCCTTTTCTTCTTTCAGATTATAAAGGTCTATATAGTAGCTTTCCCGTGGTGTTGATGGTATGATTCTAATCATAATTCTGTCGCCAAGTTTCAGTTCGTAAATAGGTTTACCCTTTACAGGTGCAACTATAGGTTTAACCTGAAGAATAACATTTTTGGGCTCACTGTCTGCAGGTTTATCCTCTTCTTCTGCTTCCTGCGGTTTAGAACGGTCTTCCTTGACTTTACGGAATTCACCGGCGGAAACTTCCTGGATTATTGTTTCCATTACAAGATTTTTATCGTGGATTATCCGGTTTATCAGATCGTAAAGAATAATATCCATCTGGTCATAATCGTAGTTGTAGGTATGATCAAAAAGAAGTTTTGTGGTTTTGGTATCCTCTGTAAGCTTTTTGAGAGCTTCCATGAGCGATACTGTCATACTATTGTTGTAATTCCCTTTCCATTTCCGGTCTACAATATATTCTTCATATTTTTCCCATGAAATATGGGGCTCATAGTCATACATGTCTGAGTATGAAGAAACAATTACATGATAGGTATCGAGCTGTTTAGTGTTATTAAAAATAATTAAAAAGAGTCCATATAAATTCATTGATACAGATTTGAATCTGCCCTTTACAATGAGAATATTATCCTCAGACCCCTGTGGAAATTCCGAATCCATATTTAACACCATAACTTTAATAATTTCATTTTACTATAAACGGATTTTTATAGCTGAATAGTTATAATTTACTAATCAGAACATTATGTCAATATAAAAATGGAGGGAATTAATTGAAGAGGGGATTTGTGTATAAGATATTGATTTTTGATTAATAACCGGTTTTATCATTTAATATTCATAATATAATGCTGAAGCAGGCCTGGATTAATAAAAATTTTATTTACAATTAAAAGTTTTTATTTTATTATTATTGGACGATAATTATATTTATAGATGTAGCTTTATTATTATTTGCTCTTTTTACCTGATATTATCTCAAGGGGATTCTTAAAATGAAATTAAAAAAAGGAATTATTTATCTTCTCCTGGCTTTTATATTTACCGCATCTGCACTTTTTGCCGCTATTGACCAGACCTATGTTGAGAGAATTCTTAAGGATAACAGGAGCTATGTTGAATTTATTAACATTTGCGTCAGTAATTTTGCTCCTGAAAAAAAGGATGAACTTTTTACTATTTATCAGAAGCATTTTAATGGTGAAGTTGCATTTCTTCAGGGAGATTATAAAAGGGCCTTTGACAATGTTTATGATTCTCAAAAGGACATGGAGCTGCTTTATGAATATATGCTGACTTCCCATTACCTTGAGGATTCAAAAAATATGCTTGATGGGCTGGCTCCTGAAATAATCAGGTCTAAAAATTCATTATCCAGACAGTACCTGTCACTGGGCTACAGGGACAGGACAGTTGCAAGAACTCATTATGTTGTTGGAGAGGCTACACACCCCAAGCTGCGGTCATACAGAATTTTTAAATATCAGGAAGGGATTAATATGGCAAGGCGCGCTAAAAGGTACGGCCTTTTAGCACTTTATTCAGGGCAGACCCTGGAGGTTAAGCGTAAGATTTATAATCAGCTTTTTAAAAGTGAAAATGCAAATGGTGTAATCTTTTTCAGCAGGTTTATTGATAAGGATGAAAAGGCGTATATCGAGGAAATGAATAAACCCTACCTGGAATATGAAAAAGAATACGAGGAAAACCGTAAAGCCCTTCAGGCTAAGGAGGGGGAACTTGATCCTTTGAGTAAATCAATCGTTTATGAAATGAAACTGGAAAGGAGCGTTCGCTTCAGAAGGGAGCAGCAGGTTGCAGGGTATCTAATAAATGGTGAGTTTCAGAAGGCTGAGCAGATAATACGCCCTTATATTGACAGGTATATTTACAAACTGATTATGGCTACAGTGCAAACTCTTTCAGGTGAAACAGGCCATGCGGATGGTGAAACTGCAGCAAAAAGCGACAAAGATTATTCAAAGTATGTGGCTCACCATATGGATAATTATTCAATGCTTACCGGTGAATCCATTCTTGACAGCATGGTGGGAACTGTTAAGGTAATTGATGATATGAAAAAGGATGAAGAGGGGAGTTCCGGAAAAGCTGAAAGAGAAAATATTGACAGGGAAATTGACGGTAACGAGCCTGTTGAGAAAGTGCAGGAATAAAGAACAGGCCTATGCTGGTATGAAATTATTGAAATTTATACCAGCTTCTTGTTCTGTATTTTAAAACTGCTTTGAGAGGGCAGGTTATGAATAAAAGTAAAAGGTTTTTCTACAGAATTTTTTTTGTTTTTACTGTTGTGTTCTTTATATTTATCTTTTCTGATATTATATACTGGTTTTTTTATTGATGTGGGGCAGGTATCGTTTTTTCAGAAATTATAGTTTTTCCCTTTAACATTAAATTCCCATAATTCTACAAGTTTTTCAAATTCCTTGTCAGGGGGCGACCCTTTATAGAATTCATTTTTTCTTTTAATAAGATAATAGACAGTCGTGTCTTCCAGAAGAAATTTTTCACCCAGTGAATTCAGTTTTCTGATAATATAATTGAGATTATGCGTGTTAAAGTTCCCAAGTATTTCTGTTGAAGCAACAGTAGGTTCATATTTCTGTAAAAGTTCAGTAAAATAGAGTGCGCTTCTCCATGAATCATTTATGCCGGAAAGCCCGGATTTAAAATGCATGCTAAGCTTTTCATATAATTCCATATTTTTGTAATATGAATCATATATATATTTTATATATTGGGGGAAATGATTCTGCACCTCCATGAGATCTATGGGTTCGTCCATTTCCCTGAAGAGGTCAAAGATTTCCCGGCTTTTTTCATTGCCAGGTTCAACATCAATAAGCTTTATTTTAAGGTCTTTTATTATTGTCCGTACTATGCCTGCTTTTTTTAAATAAATTTCAATTTCCACAGGCTCAACATAATAATTTATATCATTACTGTTCATTTACATATTTCTTCTTTAAGTCAGATATTATTTTTTTCTGCTGATCAATGTAAGCATAGGAGTCAGCTTTTTTTACAAGTGTTTCAATTCTGCTCTTTTCTGTTTCAGGTATAGAATTAATCTCTTCTATTATTTTATAAAAATCAGCATTCATCTTCTCAAGTTTTGCTTTTGAAAGATCCCAGAGGGTGTCTCCCTTCTGTACAACAACTTTTTCTCCATCCAGCATTACAAAAAGATTGCCCGGGAATATCCAGTGGGGATTTTTATCCTTAAATCCCTGGTATGAAATTTTTGTATAACCGTTTTTTTCTGCCACATCATTTGCGTAATTATATATATCATAATTGGAAATGGCTACTCCCGCTTTTTTAAGCAGTTCCTTTTCTTCATCATCAATTCTGGCTACAGTTATATTATTATTTTTAACTGATTCGCCGGAGATAATTTCTTTTTCACTTATCACCGGTTCAGTTTTATCTTCATCTTTACCAGGGTAAAAAATCAGCGCCAAAAGAATAAGAAGTAAAAAAACAATCACAGCTGCAAGGTACTTTATTTTTTCTGTGACAAGACCCGGCAGGGCAGATTCAGCTCTATACCCATCATTAGTCTCATGAATTTTGTCTTTTTTATCTGAAGGGCTTTTACTCATAGGAGAGATTTTCTCCAGTGCTGACTTCACAACTGTATTTGTTTCATCAAGATATATTTCCTGAGAGTATACTTCCTTTCTGTTTTTAATTTCTCTGGCAAGTTTATTTATTTCACTGCGCATATTATCATAATTATCAGTGCCTTCCCGGTCACTATAAAAAAGATTAATAAGTTTTTTCAGTCTATCCCTGTCCTCAATAATACGGAAGCAGAGTTTTTTCTGATCTTCAGAGATGTTATCATTTTGAGAAACAGATTCATCATAAATATCTGAATATTCCTTTTGAGAAGTAACTGAAACTTCCTCAAGGAACTGGTAGCACCCTTTTCCCAGGAAGGCCAGTACAGATTTTAATGAGTCCGATTTTTTTTCAATATCTCTGAAATTGATTCGGGAAATATTCTTCTGATAAATGTTTTTTAGTGAAGAGCATGCCTTCCTGTCTGTAGTGTTCATTATATGAACTTTTAAAAGTGAAAGCGCATTAAATAGTTTTAAACAGTTTTCACTATCTGAAGGGATAGATTCAAATATGCTGTTTATTTCAGAGATTCTGTTGCTCTCAAATGCAGCAGGGAGTTCATTATCTCCCATGAGGTTTAAGGAAAGATCGTCCACAGTTTGATAAGCAGCTAATTCGTACTGGACTCCATTAATTAGGATTTCCCTGTCAATATCGTGCAGTTTTTTTATGTTAGGGTTGCCGTCATTGAGAATTAGTACAGGTGTATCTGTAGAGTTAAAGAGAAGTGATGATTCCTCATAGGCGGTATAGGTGATGATAATAGCATCACTTTTTTCTTTTAATATGGATTTGGCACCCAGATGGGATTTGAGAAATATTACCGAAATCTCTCTGGAATGTTTTTTATTCTCTTTGTAGCTGAGTTTAAGGTTCGGGGTATTGCCCAGAGATTCAATTTTTAATCCGTCACCTGTATTGTAATTCATGGATGAAAACTTATCATCAATAATAGTAGCGCTTTTAAAAAGTTTTTTTATGAGATCAGTCTGATCAGAATTATCTGAAAAGAGTCTTATTTTTCCTTCCCTGGAATTTTTGTATTTAAGCAGGCCGGAAATATTAACAATATTCTGCGAAGGGAGAATAAGCTCCCGTATTTTATTAGGATTGATATTCATTCTGGAAAAGCGGCTGTAATAGCTTCCCGGATACTGGTATGAGGTAAAATAACCGCTGCTGTAAAAAAGCGGGTTAGCATCAAAAATTATAAATCCCGAATTACTGTATCTTTCACTATTTCTGCTTATTTCTGAAATTCCGTCATGAATGTCTGATATATCAGGGTAACCCTTTTCAAGATTCTGTAAAGAGAAAAGGTCTTTTCCTGAATGAACGATCTTTACATCCCCATTGCTGTAAAAAACACCGATAAAATGATCCCTGTCAGAAATGTTTCTTTTTTTCGGCAGTTCCGGAACATCCCTGTCCACATTAACTATTGAAACATTGGTTAAATCAAGGCCGAAATTTCTCTGGTAATCGAGAAATCTTTTTAATGAAATTTCACTTCCAATATACCTGTTGCTTTGAAAATGTCTTATATCTATGTTAAACTGTTCGTGGGAGGGGTCACCCTTTATACTGTCTGTAATTATAATATTTTCAATAAGAGGGATTATTTCAACCGGGAGATCCATCCATGTTCCAATTCTAATAAAAGGGCGGTCGTCCTGAATTGAATCACCTGTAAAAATAATAAAACATTCAGTATCAACAATAAAAAGGCGGTCAGAGTCGTTTTTTATAATTTCATTAAGTTCCATATGATTTACCTTTTTAAAATAATAGTATACTGTATTTGCTGATTCATTTATTTTATTGTTATACAAGGCCCCTGTTATGCAATGATAGCTGCATTGAAAACAGCAGGTACAGGCTTTTAGATTGCCTGTATATTTGTTATTAAGCTTATAATTTAGAAAACTAAAGCTGAACTTTACTTATGACACTTCTAACTTAAACAGATTAAAGATGCAATTAAAATTTTAATAGAATTAAAGTAAGGAATAATATCCGGCAAATGATAAATGAAACTCTGCATAAAAAAAGGAATTCTGCCGATATATAACTGATGGAGTCTATCCTGTGATAATATAATTATGAAATTTATAAACAGAATATTAATATATCTTTATTCCAATTTTACCCGCATGAGCCTGTTTGTGGCCAGTATGGTATTTTTTCTGTTATTCAGCTTTATTTCTGTAATAGTTTTTCAGAGTGAGGACGCAGTCACAGATCCTGTGGGGTGGGGGAAGCCGCAGTACATTTCCCCTGCAGGTGTTGATGCAAAAAATGTGAGTACATACCGCAGAGGTAATTTTATTGTATCAGTATATGAAGGTGACCTGGCTTCTGTTCGAAATATTTATGCTTCAATATCATTCAACAGCGGAATGAGTTTTATTGAGCCGGTTGTAATAAGCAGTTTTGAATCAAAAATAAATAATAATCCCAGGGTTGCGATTTCCTCTTCCGGAGTTATATATGTTATGTGGCATCTTCTTTCAGGAGAAGAGTCGGAATCAAAGATTTTTTATTCATCTTCCGATGATATGGGTGCTACCTGGTCTCCTCCAGGGGAGATAAGCTTTGGTTTGCAGCTGGAAATGCTTCCAATTCCGTTATTTGACAACAGGGATGATCTGCATCTCTTTTTTACCGCATACAGGGATGGACAGTTTAATCTTTTCCATTCAATTAAAAAAAATAAAAATGAATCCTTTGGGACTGCAAAGTCAATCGCCGCATTAAAGGGGAATATAAGGGGGGCCTTTTTTCCTTCTGTTAAATTCGAAGGGAGAAAGGGTATTGTGGTATGGCAGAGCAAAGAGGAAAGCTTTATTGATCATTTGTACAGTGTGGGAACCGATAATTTCGGACAATCCTGGAGCAGGGTGAATAAAATAACCACAGGGAGGCATAATAATCAGGCGCCTTCAGTGGAAATACATGATGATACTGCATATCTGGTTTATATGGATAACAGTGATAAAAACTGGGGAATAAAGCTTCTACGTGGTTATAAAATGGGGGAAAGGTGGGATGATGAACCTCTAAAGGTTTCAGAAACAAACGCAAACTGCTATTCTCCTGATATTACACTTGGACCTGATAATGAACTTGTTATTGTATGGCACGATTTGCGGGAAAGAGGGAGCCGGATATTCTACAGAAAGTATTCAACCCGAAGCAGAGAGCTTCTGCCTGAGACTAAGCTTTCAATGAGAAACGCCCCTGCCCGGAATCCCGCGGGGATAAGGACCGGAAGAAACTTAACCCTCTTCTGGGAGGAGTCAGGCAGAATTGTAAGTAATCATACAGACGCTGCAGTACCGCCGCCTCTTGTTTTTTCACGAACTCACAGGGAGAATCTCTGGTCGAAAAGCAGGGATGCTGTGGTTGAGTGGCGAAGTCCTAAAGATGTATCAGGCATTGCGGGATACGCCACACTTGTGGATAATAATCCCGACTCGGTCCCCTCAATTCAGAACTACAGGTATGATGTTACAAGGGCTTATTTAAACGGGCTTAATGA
>CAYYKZ010000043.1:0-13004 GCA_964468455.1 uncultured Leptospirales bacterium
AGAGGGTTAACAGTATTGTACGTGCTAGAGTTCTGGATGCGTATGAGTATGATTTGATAGGAGAGATCCTTTGAAAATTCCCGGCGACTGGTTGAGTATCCCAAATCTGCTTTCATATATGCGGATTGTATTAATTCCTTTTTTTATTTATCTGCTGACGATTAAAACAGTTGAAGCCTGGACTCTGGCCTTAATTGTTTTTATTATTGCTGCATTTACCGATTTTCTTGACGGATGGCTTGCCAGGCTTCTTAAACAGGAGTCTGAGTTCGGAAAGTTTATTGATCCTGTTGCTGATAAATTTCTGGTAATTTCCGCATTAATAGCAATAATTGCTCTTGATAAAAATTTTGAAATCTTTGACTCCTGGATGATCGTAATAATTGTAGGTAGAGATATTCTTATCACAGTTATGAGAATGCTTGCTATAAAGAGGGGAAGGTCTTTAAGAACAAGCAGATTCGGTAAATTTAAAACCGCATTCCAGATGATGTCTATTGTGTTAATTATTATGATATACGTTGTGCGAAAAACAGGTATATATTCAGCTCATGAATCAGCTTCATATTGGGTTATGCTTGCTGTTACTGTCCTTACTGCTCTTTCCGGGGTAAGATATCTAATGACAAACTGGCAGCTTTTTCTGCCTGAGAGAAAAAAAAACGGGGAGGGCCCGGAAAATGAAGTTTAAGGAATTTCTGTTTACCGGGTTTTATTCAGGTTACTGCCCCGTAGCTCCAGGTACTGCCGGAACCTTTGTGGCAATGATCCTTTATATTCTGCAGAATATTTTATTCGGGGAGATGCTTGGGGGATCAATTGTATACCTTAATATACTGATTGTACTTATTCTGATTTATCCATCAATCAAACTTGGAGACGCTGCTGAAGTTTTCTTTAAAACAAAAGATCCGCAGCAGGTTGTCCTTGATGAAATGATGGGCTACTGGATTGGTATACTTTTTATCCCGTTCTCCTTTACAGGCGCTGCAGCGGCTTTTATCCTTTTTCGTATTTTTGATATTGTAAAACCATTCCCTGCGCGGAACCTGGAATCTCTTAAAGGCGGCCTGGGAATAATGATAGATGATTATATCGCAGGAATATATACCTGTATCTGCATGAATATTCTTGTTTATGTTATGTATAACAGTAATATTACTCTTCCCTGAAAAGGGTGAAAAATAATCAGGGGTATTTTTATATGAAAAAACTTTTTTTTATCCCCTCAATCATTCTGATTCTGTTCATCTGCTCCGGCCTTAGCAGCCAGGATAACAGTGTTGACAGCCCTCTTAAACCTGAAGAACTGATCTATTTTGATGAGATGCTTTCTATCGCAAAAAATAATATTGATTTTTTAAACAGAGAGCAGATAGACGCTGATGAAATAAAAACGCGGTATGCTGAAGCTTCAAATCTTTTCTTTACTTTAAGAAATTCTCAGGACCTAAAGGACCCGGACCTGTTGAAAAGATATTTAACGGTTTTAACCTCTGATCTGGTAGATGAGTCAGGTGACAGGGTGGACTTTGTCAAACGAATGAATCTGCTTTACTGGATGATGGTCAGTATTGGTATGATGATTATTATTACCCTTCTTATCTATTCTGTTTATATGTTTGCAAAAAGGAAGTAGTTGTCTGTGGAGAGAGATTATCTTTTTAATACAGAGAAGATAAAATATGTAAAAGGGGGGAAGCCTCCAGTTGAATGCATACTCTGCGCAATAAGAGATAAAAACCCTCTGGTACAGGATCTGACTGTATACAGCAATGATTCCTTTATTGTTGCCCTGAATCTTTATCCGTTTAATCCGGGGCATCTGATGATATTTCCTTCAAGACATGTTGATTCAATTCTTGATCTTACTGAATCGGAAGCGATCGAGATGCATAAACTGCTGAAGCTGTCTATTGAAATCATGGATATTGAATTTTCACCTCATGGATATAATGTTGGTTACAATCTTGGGAATGGCAGTGGCGCAAGTATTCCTCACATTCATCAGCATGTAGTTCCGAGATACAATAATGAAGTCGGTTTCCTTGATGTTCTTTCAGGAACAAGGGTTATAGTAAGTGATCCTGCTGAAGTTATGGAAGTACTTAAACAGAGGTTTTCCTCAATGGCGGATAGATGATGAAAGAGAAAAGGCCTGATAATTATATGCAGCCAATAGAGAGAGAGCCTGATTATATCAGAAAGATTGAAACACTTGCAATATTTGCAGGATCCATTGCTCATGATTATAACAATGCTCTTACAGTTGTGCTGGGAAATCTTTCACTGGCTAAGCTTGAAGCTCAGGGGAACAGCGAACTTATGGATATTCTTAAAGACGCTGAAAGTGCAGCAGGAAGGATCAAAAAATTAACAGAAAGACTTGCCGATTTCTCAAAGGGACTGAAAACAAACAAAACCAGGTTTACTCTTAAGGAATTAGTTGATTCATCTTCCGGGAAGCTCATGCCCGGATTTCAGGGAAGTTTTAATATTGAAGTTAAAGACGAAGTCAGTCAGATTGAAGGAGACAGGGAACTGATTGAGCTGGCTTTACAGAGTGTGTTAGATAATGCGGTTGAAGCTGTTTCTCCGGATAGCGGGGTTATTTCGATTACTGCAGAAAAAATTGAAATTAACGAACATTTATTTTTTAAAGAAACAGAAATTACCGGCGGTACATATGCTCATATAAAAGTCCAAGACAACGGAACAGGTATTGAAGGTGGAGAAATTAATTATATTTTTAATCCATATTTTTCTACAAAGCCTGATCGTGACGGTCTTGGCCTGGCCTTAAGCTACGCAGTTATAAAAAAACAGAGAGGCTTTATAAAAGCAGAATCTGAAAAAGGGAAGGGTACTGTTTTAAGTATATATCTACCGATAGTATAAATATTCTTGAAAGATATGGAGGATTGGCATGAAAAAAATCAGGGAATTCAGGGTGGTACCATATCTTCCGGATAAAATTAAGTCTTTGCTGAAAATTGCTTATAATCTCTGGTGGGTCTGGGATTTTGATGCCATAGACCTTTTCCGGAGACTTGATGTTGATTTGTGGCGTGAAACTGAACATAACCCTGTTAAATTTCTGGGACTTATTCCTCAGAATGTCCTGGATCAGGCTGCCGAGTCTGACAGTTTTATTGCTCATATGGAACGTGTTGAAACCTCTCTTGACAGACATCTCACAAGAAAATCCTGGTATGATAAGAATATAGAAAAATTTAACGGTGCAGGAATTGCCTATTTCTCTGCTGAGTTCGGCATACATGAATGCCTCCCTGTTTATTCCGGCGGGCTGGGTGTTCTTGCAGGTGATCATCTTAAGTCATCCAGCGAGCTTGGACTTCCGCTTTTCGGTGTAGGCCTTATGTACAGGCTGGGTTATTTCAGGCAGTATTTAAATCTGGACGGATGGCAGCAGGAAAGATATCCGGAAACTGATTTTTTTAATATTCCCATATCTCCTGTAGAGGAGAGTCCCGGTAAGCCGGTTCTTATTAGTGTAGACCTTCCAGGGAGAAAGGTTTATGCCGGAATATGGAAAGTTACTATAGGAAGAGTGAAACTTTATCTTCTTGATACGAATATTGATGAAAACAGCCCTGAAGACAGAATTATCACAGACCAGCTTTATGGCGGCGACATTGAAATGCGGATTAAGCAGGAAATAGTCCTTGGCATAGGCGGAGTAAGGGCTTTGAAAAAACTGGGTCATAATGTTACGGTTTTTCATATGAATGAAGGTCACGCCGCTTTTCTTGCTATTGAAAGAATAAGGGTAGCAATGAAAGAGGGAAACATGACCTTTGAAGAGGCCCTTGAATTTGTCACATCCAGCAATGTTTTTACAACCCATACCCCTGTTCCTGCGGGTAATGACAGGTTTGAGCCTGAACTGGTAGATCTTTATTTCAGCAGTATATATAATGAGCTGGGAATAAAAAGCGACAGGTTCCTTTCTCTGGGCAGGGAAAATCCCTTTGATAAAAAGGAAAAATTCTGCATGACAGTTCTGGCGCTTAAAACAGCTTTTGCATCTAACGGTGTTTCAAAACTTCATGGCAAGGTTTCAAGGAATATGTGGCGCAATGTATGGACTGACCTTCCGGAAAATGAAATCCCCATAGGGCATGTTACAAACGGTATCCAGACAATGTCATGGACATCGGATGAAATGATGAGGCTGTTTTACAGGTATCTGGGGCCTGCCTGGATTGATGATCCCACATCAAAAAAAATATGGGATAGAATTGATAATATTCCCGACTCGGAATTGTGGAGATGCAGGGAAAGACTGAGGGAACGCCTTGTTGGTTTCTCCAGAAGAAAACTGAGACAGCAGCTTCTTTCAAGAGGTGTTCCTCAGAAATATGCAGAAATTGCCAGCTCTGTTCTTGATCCGGAAGCCCTTACAATCGGTTTTGCCAGACGTTTTGCTACTTATAAAAGAGCCACTCTAATCTTCAGAGATATTGAAAGATTAAAAGCTATTTTGTCTTCTTCTGAGAGGCCGGTGCAGATTGTTTTTTCAGGTAAATCCCATCCTAAGGATAATCTCGGGAAAGAGCTTATTAAAAATATCATCCATTTATCAAGGGATGAAAATCTGAGAAAGAAGATCGTATTTCTTGAAGATTATGATATAAATGTCGCAAGATATCTTGTGCAGGGTGTGGATATCTGGCTTAATAATCCAATCAGGCCCAAGGAGGCATCCGGTACCAGCGGCATGAAGGTTGTGGCAAATGGAGGCATTAATATAAGCGTTCTGGATGGCTGGTGGGATGAAGCCTATGATTCAGGTAATGGCTGGGCTGTTGGAAATGGAGAAGTTTATGATGATCCTGAATATCAGGATGAAGTGGAGAGTCTTTCCATTTATAATATTCTTGAAGAGGAAGTTATTCCTTTGTTTTATAAGAGGGGTGATGACGGGCTTCCATCTGAATGGCTTTCTATAATAAGGGCTTCAATGAAATCCATTATACCTGAATTTAATACAAACCGTATGGTGAAAGATTACGCGGAAAAATATTACCAGGCAGGCCATCAGAATAGTATAATATTTTCACAGGATTCATTTAAGTTTTCCCGGGAAATGGCTGACTGGAAAGAAAAAATTAAAAGCAAATGGACCGATGCTGAGGTGAAAGACATAACCATTGATCAGGGTAATGATATACGTGTCGGATCCAGAGTAAAAGTTCAGGCCCTTGTTAAGCTGGGAAGCATAGATGCTGATGAAGTGATGGTTGAACTTTTTTTCGGTTCAATTGATAAATTTTCAGATATACCCGATGGCGTTGCAGCTCCCATGCATATGATAATGGAAAAGGAGAAGGGTGTTTATCTTTTTGAAGGGCAAATGCTATGTCTTAACAGCGGCAGGTTCGGGTATAGTATCAGAGTGAAGCCCCATAAGGAGGGAATGGTTCGAAAATTTGATCCTGAACTGCCTATAACCTGGGCCTGATCTAATCAAATATACATAAATTTATAGAAAATGTATTATATGCGGTTTTTATCGGATACAATTTTTTTTATTTTACTATTTGACTTATTTTTATCTTTTTTTTAAATAGAAATCATCATACCAATATTTATTACGGCAGTTTTACTGTCGTTTCTTCATTTTACAGTTATTGTAAAATATTACATAATAAAAAGATAGATTGTGCGTACAGCTGAATGGTAAAAAAGGATATTTTTTCTGATCAGGGATTAGTATGTGTAAAATGGATAAGATGATAAACTCAAAAAAAGAACAGAAAAAGAATATGGAAAAGATCAAAGAGTCCCTGCTCAATAAGGTGGGGGATAATAACCAGGAGATTGAGTTTCTTCTTAAAAGATTATAATTTAAAATGTTGAAGAATTTTTCCAGAGCTGAATAGACTGCTTGTAATATTCAAATGGCGGTGCTGAGGCTTCCAGTTTCTGAACAAGAATTTTTCTGGCCCATCTTCTTTCAGTAAGTTCACAAATATCTTTAATGTTTCTTCCGGTAATTCCATTGCTTTTTGAAGAAAGATGGAGACATTCTTCTTCGGAAAGGTGTATAGCATAGTTGGAAAAAATGGAAGCCCGCTCATCCTCATTGGGGAAGGGGAACTTTATTATCTGGTCAAATCTGCTTAAAAGGGCAGGATCCAGGTCGCTCATCCGGTTGGTCGCGCCGATTGTGATTGTTTTTTCTGCAGAATCAATTCCGTCAAGTTTTCTTAGAAGCACTGATAATATACGCCTTGTTGCTTCAAACATGTTCTGATCTCTTGAGCCTGCCAGTGAATCTATCTCATCCAGAAATATTACAGCTCCGCCCATGAGTTCGCACATGTCGAATATTTCAGCAAGATTCTGAGAGGACTGTCCATACCACTTGGACATTATTGATTCAACTGGAACATATACCAGGGGGATTTCAGAGTCCCCGGCAATAATTCTGGCTGCAGTGGTCTTCCCTACACCAGGAGGGCCTTCAAAGAGGACTGCCCTGGGGCGGTTGGATTCGATTGATTTTCTGGTTAGCCGGGCAATTGCATCATATACTTCAGGATTTTTCAGCGGCAGAGTTACAGATTCCCTTATTTTGCGCTTTGTCTCCCTGTATCCCGCAATATAGTCCCAGTCAGGATTGTTATCTCCGGCCATTACAATTGCTCCAAGTTCCTGCAGCCGTACTGCCGGATCAAAGGAGCTGTCCATAATCATTTTTTTCATTATACTTATGCCGGTGTTGATTTCCTCCTGGCTGAGATCTCCTTTTTTTGAAATTTCTGCATAGGAGTTTACAATACTGAAAAAATCTATTTTAAAATTTGCTGTCAGATTTTCTGTATTGAAGATATTGCTGTTAAGGGCCTGAAAACCGTAATGCCCTTTTTCAAATGAAGTGATTCTGACATTCTCTACATGATTCTTAAGAATAGCCAGGGCATCTATAAGCATAATATCTGTTAAAGGGGGGATGGAGAATTTAATACGGGTTGTTCCTTTCTGAAACTCTATGGTAAGGGCAAGAGACTCCCGGGTATTAAAAGGCAATCCGGAAAGAGAATTTTCAAGCTGCTCCTTCATCCGGTCAAAGGATATAAGGTTGTTCTCTGCCATAATTTATTCCTGTATCAGATATTAAAGGTTATTTTTAAAAGTTTTCTGTTAAGTTCTATTCGTTCGGTATAGTCCCTGTTCCAGTCAGCTTTTATTACTACCAAATAAAGAGTATTGTTTTTTTTCTGACCCTCGATAAGCATTTTTTCGCCTGTTGAAATATCAATAATGCTGTTTATATCTCTACGGCATATATATCCGTTGTCTGAAGGAGTAACTGAATTAAATCTATGATCTGTTTCATCAGTGTAATACCAGTAGGATGGAGAATCTGAAGATAAATATATCAGAGATTCCCTGTTAAATAATTCTTCAGAAATACTTGTATTGCTGAATCCCGGTAGTTCTGAAAGCGGATAACCTGCTTCCGCTTTTGCGTATGTTGTATCGTCTATGGAAGCGTGAATCAGAAAACCATCTGGCTGCAGAAGGGTAAATAATAGGGTGAAAGGTGCTCTTCTAAGCTGGACTGTATTTTCATTTATTTCGACTCTTTCTCCATCCTGAATAACTTTAAGGTCTATTATTTGAGGGTTAACATCTTCAATAACAGTTTTCGAAGAACAGCCGCTTAATATTATAATAAAAATGAGTATTGCAGTAAATCTGCGCATATCTCATATTCCTCCATTGTTGCTCCCTTTTGAGATCTCTTCTTTTTTGTCTGTTACAGCTTCAAATGCTATTATGAATAATTTTTTTATCATAAAATATATAGTCATAATGAAAATTATTCCTGCTGCTGAATAAAGGAGAGTGTCAAGGTTAAATGAAATTCCAGGGGTAAAGTTGTCCACTGTTTTACTGAAAATATCATAATTTACTGTTTTAAGAAATGTAAGGAGTTTTATGAGACCTTCTGAACGGGTGAGAGAGTTCAGGCTTTCATTGAGTTCATTATATCTGGAGAGATTTTCTGTCATGATTTTGCCGCTTGATACAAAGTCGCTTATTTCAGATTTAAGATGAATCGAAATGTATTCTTCAAGGGTTCTGCTGTTTCTTGCTGCAGCTTCGCTATACCTGGATATAATCTGAGCAAGTTCATCTACATGGCCGCCAAGACGCTGCTGATACTGAACAATAAAAGAGGGGAATTGAGCGAAAATTATAGCCCCTGCTGCTGCCAGTGATCTGTCAAAAAGGAAGAGAATAAACCTGAAGGGTGCTGCAGCAATGCTTTTTATTTTATTATTCATTTTCTATGTTACGCTCCGTAATTTGAGAGTCCATAACACAGGTAGCGAGAATCCCTCCACGGATATTGTATACGGTTTTGACTGAGAGAAATTTTGCCTTAAGAAGGTTGTTCAGATCTGTGAATAATCTGTCTGTCACTGCTTCCTGATATATGCCCACATTGCGGAATGATGTAAAATAGTATTTAAGAGATTTAAGCTCAACAATTTTATTATCAGGAATATATTCTATTTCAACCTTTGCAATATCAGGAAGGCCGGAAAATGGGCAGACAGCACTGAACTCTTCTGTTTCGTATTTAATCCTTTGTGGCTTTCCGCTATATTCAAAAGATTCGAGAAAATCGGAGCGTATATAGCTTTCATCATCAAAACTGAATGTTTTCCCTTCAGCAAGAGCCATAAATAATTCACCTCTGGTAATAATATATAGAATTAAATAAGGGGGTTGAAAATAGTAAAGTTAAGTGCCTGATAAAAGTCAAGAAAAAACAGCGCTTCCGGGGCCTGTTACTTCAAATTCAGCAGAACATTCAGGACAGATATGGGGACCCTTCTCTTTTATGCGTATAAGGTTTGTACAGTTAACACATTTTATAATAAAAGGTTCCAGCGGAGTATCCGTAACTTTCTGCTCAATTCTTTCCGGAGTTTCATCAATAATCAGCGGACTTATCCGTTCAGGCATGGGGTTATTGTCCGGCCTATGGCTTTGCACCTTTTCCGGCTCATGGTAAGTCATTTCTGTGATATCTCCGGTTTCAGCGTTTTTATCCTCTATCTGATCAGGCTGACCTTTCAGCTCCATACCTCTGTCGAGAATTCTCAAAGCATCAGCTCTGTTGCCGGCTGTGCGGAAAAGCTCCATGAATCCGAGAAGTTTAAAAAGTGTTTCTGTTTCACTGGAAAGACCGGAAAGTACCAGCTGCCCTTTTTTTTCAGAAATAATTTTCTGTATCATGAGCATAACCCCGATACCTTCTGAACTGAGAAAACTTAATCCTGTTGCATCAATTATTATGTGGAGAATTCCGTTATCAAGGAGCTTATTTATATAGTCCTCAAAATCGGAGCTGGTTTCACTGTTTAGGGGGCCTTCAATATCAATAATTACCGCTTTCCCTTCAGTTATTTCTGTATGATTAATGAAAAACATTCTACATCTCCTTTTTCACAGGGATTGCGTCCGGAATATTCTGATTTTTAACCATTTCTTCATCTATAACAACTGAGGCGATAATTTTAGCGCCATGGGAACCGGTTTTTGATCTGCTTTTAAGTTCAGCATTTTCATCTTCATCAATTTCACCAAGAAGTTCAATGGTAATATATTCATCCTCATCATGAAAAGTATCAGTTTCTGATTTTTGTTCACCTGATAAAGATTTATCTGAAAATGATTCCTCTTCATCCAGAGAGAAGTCGTAATCATAAAATTCATCGTCAGATTCACCGGGTGAATCATTTATAATTTCAGGGGTTTCGCTGGAATAATCTGATTCAAAAACTATTTCCTTTTCCTCTTCAGGAATTACCTTAATATATTCATCAGAATCATATTCATCCATTGTTTCGGATATTTCTGAGGAATAAAGTCTTTTTCTGAATCGTACCATAATCAGGATTGAAACAATGAAGGAAATTCCCATAGACAGGGCGAGTGCTATAAGAAATACCTTTTTCATGTCTGCTGCAGCGGAAAAAATAGTGGTATATATCCGTTCCTTGCTTACAATAAAGTTGACTGTTCCTGCAGGTTTTCCTCTGTGAAATACGCCCCTGGTGAAAATCCAGCCTGAAGAATTAATGTCTGAATAAAGGTGCTTTTTAATCAGTTCCCGGAGGCTCCTGTTAAAGGGTATTTTTTTATCGATTATATTGTAATTTGAAAAAAAGAGCTCTCTGCTGTTTTTATTAACAGGTTGAAGAATTAAATCCAGATTATATGCCATTTCATCATTGGCAATGTTTCCCTTAAGTTTTTTTTCAATAGTTGTATTTGAGTGAACAATAAGAGTCCCGTCTTTTAGAATAAAAAAGGCTTCATCAATAGTGTTTTCTTCAATTTTTTCTCTGAAGAGTGATTTTAATGAAGCATAGTTCCTGTTTTTATAACTTAACTCAGCAACATCTGCAAATGCTTCAGCAAGTGTTTTCGAGTAATTTAAAGTATATTTTTCTATTTCTGCAAGATCCTTTCCTGTTTTATTATAAAAATAATATGAAATACCCCATGCAGAGGCTAATATCTGAATCAGGAAAAGGAGAAAAAATATTCCAGCCGGAAATGATGTCTTTGTCCCTGTTTTGTTTATATCCTGGGTCATGTTAAAAAATTCCTGTAAAAATTATTATACTCATTATATATAAAGCCTTATGATTTATTGTCGGTTATGATTACTTATAGGTTTATTAAAAAAGAAGTTACCATGAAATATCATTCTATATTCAGTATTTCTGATTAGTATTAAAATTTAAGGATATTGTTGAAATTTTTTCTTGCCACAGAGGGGAAAGGTTACATCTCATATTATTATGAAAGATATAACATATGAAGAATCACTGAAGCTTGAAACTCCAGTTTATATAGATGTCCGTTCTCCCGGTGAATATGAGGAGGATCATATTCCCGGTGCGATTAATCTGCCCATATTCAATAATGAAGAGAGAGCAGAGGTGGGAACAATTTACAGGCTTATCGGCAGAGATAAGGCTGTAATAAGGGGGACTGAAATAGGGGGGAAGCGCATTGGTGATATAATTAATGCTCTGGCTGAATATAATGGAAGAAATATAGTTATTGGTTGTGCAAGAGGGGGGATGAGGTCAGGAGCTGTTGCTTCTCTTCTTGAATCTCTTGGAATTTCGACTTTCAGGCTTAAGGACGGGTATAAGTCTTATAGAAGATATGTTCTTGGAATACTGGATAATATCTCAATAAAGCCGCAGGTTTTTATTATTCAGGGACTCACAGGAGCAGGTAAAACAGAAATTATCAAGTATATAAAAAACTCCATAGATATTGAGGGACTTGCCGGGCATAGAAGTTCTGTTTTCGGCGCAATAGGTCTTGAACAGTCAAGTCAGAAAGCCTTTGAGACAGGCTTCTGTTCCGGCCTGCTGCAGCTTAATAATGAAGCCTATATTGTTCTTGAAGGTGAATCCCGGAAAGTGGGGAATCTGCATATTCCGGATAATATTTTTATGCAGATGAGACAATCTCCTGCAATTTATATAGATACTCCAATGAAAAGGCGCGTTGAAATTATTAAAAAAGAGTATGACAGATTCCATGAGCACGAAAAAGTAATTAAAATAGTCAGGTCTCTTAAAAGAAAGATGTCTGCAGCAAAAGTAGATAAGCTTATTGAGCTTTATACCTCAGAAAAAATTGATGAATTTATAGAAATGCTCCTTGTCGATTATTATGATGCTCTTTACGGTTATACCCTCAAAAAAATGAGTTATATTGATACACTAGTTAATAATGATTCTGAAGAAACCGCAGGACAGGTAATTGCTGTAATTGAAAATTATCTTAAAAAACAGCCTTCCGGAGATTTAACCGGCTAATTGCTTCAAAAAAAGCTCGGGCAGATTAATTACCAATACTTAATTATAGTTATTGACATTTGCTAAATAAAATATTTTATTTTATGAAGTGTTTATTCCTTAATGTTTTTATGTGCACTTTTAAATGTGTTCATTAATGTTTAAGCACCGCTTTGAACTTATAAATAATAGCGGTTGTTTAAATATAAAAAGGAAGAAAATATTTCAGGTCTATCTTCTCTTTAGATTAAAGAGAAATTCCCCTTATTGGCAGGGGATAATTAATAACCATTATATTTAATTCAGGGGGTTTTGCATGAAAAAGTATCTTCTTATATTTATACTTCTCTTTGTTGTAAGTTGCGGAGGGGGAGTTCAATATCAGGACGCACGAAAAGCCAGCGGATCAATGGAATGGGGTCCAAAAGAAATAAAAATGACTGTTGATAAGATGGTTACATCCATGTATGGATTTTTAAAGAATGACTGGGGTAAGGCCGCTTTTATTCAGGTAATGAATGTGCGTAACAGAACTTCAGAGCATATTGATACAGGCCTGATAATGAGTGAAATCCAGACAAGGCTTATTCAGAAGAGAATAAAGTTTATTGATGATTCTCTTGATGCTGAAACAATGCGTGAAATTGAAAAGGGGATGACCGGTCTTATCGATCCTGACAGCGCTATTCCAGTGGGTGAGCTTAAATCACCAAACTTCTTTTTAACAGGAGAAATAAGAGAAAATGTACGTGTAGTAAAAGGAAGAAGAGTGCAGTTTCTTCAGATAACTCTTAAGCTTAACAATACAAGAACCAGGGTTGTTGAGTGGCAGGATCAGCAGGAGTTCTTAAAGTCAACAAAGACTGACCGCATAAGCTTTTAATCAGGGTCACAACCGGGAGTAAAAGATGAGAATAATTATTAAAACAGGAATAGCGGTTTTTCTTTCTCTGGCTCTATTTGCCTGTTCCTCTTCAAAGAGCTATGAAGAAGCTATGAAGACTCCGGAGCAGAAATTTTACAAGGGCCAGTATAAGGAGGCTGCAAGACTGCTTCTTCCCCAGGTTAATGAAAAAGGGAAGGATCAGCTTCTTTTTATGATGGAATGCGGTTTAATGCTTCATGCTGCAG
>CAYYKZ010000044.1:0-12953 GCA_964468455.1 uncultured Leptospirales bacterium
TTGAAGATCTGGAAAGCTCCCCTCTTTTTTACGGGTCAATGGAATTTTATTTTTAAAAAATCTGCAGAATGAATTCCATTGTTTTATCAGTCCCCATAAAAAATTTAAAATTTCAGAATACAAACTACTTAAATAGTTTTATATAATCGTTTATTCTATTTTTCAAGTCCGGAATATCATTCTTAATTATATAGAGAATTATTTTTCTGTCTCTACCTTCATAGTCATGAACAATCCTGTTTCTGAAACTGATTATACCTCTGGCATCCAGATTTTCAAGTATAGCTGAATCTGATATTTTATTAACAGCTTCTGCCATCTGTGTAAGACACATCATGACAGCATATTCGCCTTCATAGTCATCAATTGTATCTTCAGCTGAACCATGTCTTCCAATAATCCGCTCAATATCGCTGATATATTTTGCAACAAGTTCAATTTTTGCTTTATCGCTTTTTTTATACATAAACCAGTTCCAGCAGTATGTATTTGGTCCCTATTTCATTCAGGGCTTTTATATTGGCTAAATCAACCCTGTGTTGCAGTTCTTTCTCAATCTCATCTTCTATCCGGTCAAGAACAGGATATACTTTGAATCCCGGATATTTTTTATAAAATTCATCTTTCATCTCGTATAAAATATCAATATCACTCTCTTGACCTGACTCACCCCTGGCGTATGAACCGAATACACCTATTATTATGAATCCGTCCTTTTCATATTTCTGCTTTAAAAATTTAATTTTTCTGAGAATATCCTGTTCCATACAATAATTCAATAATAGCTTTCAGAAAGTATTATACTCACTAAACAATGTCAAGAATATATAGATATTGGTAACTATGTGATTTACCCTGAGTATTACAATATATTTCAGGTAAATACTCAACCAGGGAAAGACCAAAGCCGGAGAAACCCGGATAATAATTCCGGGTTTTATGCAGCACTTATATATACTTATTTCTTTTCGCTCACCAGAACTTTTCAGGTTCAATGAACTGCTGCTTCTACTTTAAACTCTTCCTGAACCTGTATCGCAGAATAAGCCCTGTCATATTAAGAAGCAGCACCAGGCCTATTAAAACAATTGCTGTACCATACTGCAGGTGCCTTGTTTCCTGAATATGAATCCCTGCTGTTGCCATTACATAAATATGATATGGAAGCGCCATAACCTCACTGAAAACAGATGAAGGCAGGTCCGGAGTAAAGTATGCCGCAGCTGTAAACATAATTGGAGCGGTTTCCCCAGCAGCCCGTCCAAGAGACAGCATAACACCTGTTAAAATACCGGGCAGGGCGTTTGGAACAACAATTTTATATATTGTCTGCCACTTGGTTGCTCCCAGTGAAAGAGAAGCCTCCCTGTATGTTCCTGGAACAACCTGAAGAGCCTCTTCAGTTGATCTTATAATTACAGGCAGATTAAGCACCCCCAGCGTAAGTGATCCTGCAAGTATTGATGTACCGAAATCAAGAAATATTACAAAAAGGCTTAACCCGAATAAACCGAAAACAACGGAAGGAATACCGGCCAGGTTATTTATACCCAGGCGTATCACCTTAACAATACGGGGATTTTTCGCGTACTCTGTAAGATATATAGCGGTAATAACTCCAACCGGAATTGATATCAGTGCAGATCCCATCATGAGATAAAATGTACCTGCAATGGCTGGAAATATCCCCCCTTCTGTCATCTCCTTTCTGGGCATTTCTGTTAAAAATTCCAGGGAAATGGCTGAATACCCCTGGCTGATTATATAGGCCAGCATGAAAACAAGAAAAAATATTACAGTAAAGGCTCCTGCCCTTACCCCTATAAAAGCTGCTTTTTCCACAATACCTGAATTTAATTTCATTTTTCCTACCTGCCTAGTTAGGCTTGAATTTATATTTTTCGGACAGATAGTCCGCTGCAAGATTAAAGATAAATGTTATAATAAAAAGTATCATACCAATGGCAAAAAGAGCGCTGTAGTGGGTTCCCCCCACTTCTGTTTCAGCCATCTCAGCTGCGATATTTGACGTCAAAGGGCGTACAGGATCAAATATTGACCCTGGAACTATTGTGGCGCCACCTGCAACCATGAGTACAACCATGGTTTCACCAATAACCCTGGATATACCCAGAATAATCGCTGTCCATATTCCTGAAAGCGATGCCGGTATTGTAATGTGAACAATAGTCTGCCACCTGTTAGCGCCAAGGGCGTATGAGGCCTCCTTAAGACTCATAGGGACAGATGAGATTGCATCTTCGGAAATACTTGCTATTGTCGGGATTGCCATGAATGCCAGCATGAGTGAGGCATTGAATAAATTAAGCCCTGTATCAATACCAAAGCGGCTCTGGAGATATGGCGCAACAACCACCATACCGAAAAAGCCTATTATAACAGATGGAATTGACGCAATAATCTCAATTACCGGTTTAACAATCTCCCTTACTGTAGAGTGTGCAACCTCTGCCAGGTAAATGGCAATTGCCATACTTAAGGGAACCGCTATTACAGATGCCAGCAGAGTAACTGACACAGAAGCAACTATAAGAGGATAAATTCCAAACCTTGCATTTTCACTTGTTGGATACCATTCCCTTCCGAAAATAAAATCTGAAAAGGAGACTGTTTTAAAAACAGGCACACCCTCCTTTATAAGGAAAAGCATTATCAGGAAAAGAATAAGCAGGCATGTAAACCCCACAATAAAGAAAAACTTTTCTATCATAACATCATAAATAATACTGAGTTTTTTTCTTTTGTTAATACCGCTTTCATAGGTTTTTAATTTTTCTGTTGTCATCTTTCTATCAATTCAACCTTTTTTCAGTTTTAAACCCTTAATTCCTATTCAGAATAAAACGCTTCAGATTTAAGGAATTATTACTGATTTCTTAAACTTCTTTCACAGTGAATCTGGTGAAAATATTTAAAGAAAATATAAAGATTTTATTAATAAAAGATAAGTTTAACAAAGGGAAAGGTGTTTTCGAAGGATATTTCACACTACCTCCGCAGAGGGAGGTAGTATTCTAAATATCTGATAACTGAATCTGAGAATAGACTGGAGATAAATCAGCCTTTACTGGTCTGAAAATATTCAACAACAGTATGCAGTTTCCCCGATTTTTCCTGAATACCCTCAGCTGCTGTATGCAGATCAGTTGTTGAATAGGTAATTGCCTGAACCGAGGTATTGATTTGCGCAAGAGCTTTTATAATTTCATTACTGCTCCGCTGCTGCTCCCTGGAAGTGCCGGCAATTACATCCGACATTTCAGTTACCTTCTCAATATTGGCAAGAACTATGCGGCTCTCCTCATCCTGGTCATTGGATGATTTCATAATCTGCTCCATAAATTCTGCAGAAAGCTTTATATTGGAAACCATCTGTTCAATAGCCTGGTTTGTACGCTGAACCATTGAGGCCCCTTCATTAACATCGTTCCTGGTCTGCCTTATCATCTGCTCAATCTCTTTTGTGCTTGCAGCTGTAGCTTCTGCGAGTTTTGATACTTCATCAGCAACAACAGCAAAACCCCTGCCGTTCTCACCAGCCCTTGCAGCCTCAATCGATGCATTAAGAGATAGAAGATTAATCTGGTCTGAAATATCATTTATTATACTTATGATTTCAAATATCTTGTTTGAATTCTCAGCTATCTGATTCATTTTCAGGGTTGTGGAATCCAGGATTGCCTTGGTCTCATCAGCATTCTTTACAGATGTTTTCGTCTGATCGCTCAGATGAGAAGCCCTGTTGCTTATTTCCCTGGATGAGGAGTAGAGTTTCTGCATCCCCTCCATTGTTTCCTGCATATTAGTAGACTGATTTTTGGCAATATCGGAAATATTGTCAATAGATGCTGCCAGTTCCTCATTGGACGATGTGGTTTCCTCTATGTATGAGGCCTGGTTCTGCATTTCAACCTCAAGGCTGCTGCTGGTTTCAGAAATATTGTTAGAGGCATTATAAAGGTCATCAGAAACCTCTTTTATAACAGAAACAGTTCTCTGGGTGGTGACAATCATATTATTCACAACATCAATAAGCTCATCAAACTCGCCCCTTATGGCTTTACGATAAACAGCGCAGTTGCAGCAATACCTGTTGATTTTTTCGCGTCCTGTAACAGAATCCATGCCGTCATAACATATTGTACCTTCTATACCCCAGCATGCCAAATTTGAAGTATCAAAGGCAACACAGTCTTTCTTGTCACAGTTTTTGAGGTCTTTACATTTAACATAATGCTTCTGAAGAATAAATTTACTTAAATCACCATGGCTTGCGCTGGCCACAACATCAGTAATCCTCTGAATCGGTTTTTTAAGTACATATGTTAGATATAGGCTTGCTGCATAGTAGAACAGAGGAACACCTATTACTGTAATAATCAACGGAACAGTATAACTATTTAAATAAAAAAATATTGCTATAAACAGAAGCGGAACAATAGAGAGCAATATCAGTGCTTTAAAAATGCTTCCTTTGATCCCGTAAAATGCTTTTCTCAATACCATATATATTTCCCATTTTTTTTAATATACCCTTACATTCAGGACTCTGAAGCAGGTAAATTGATAAAAAACCTTTAATGAGTACAAATAGCCGGAAAAAACCGGTCTCTGCTGAAATTTAAATAAGCAATAAACATAAAGTGATAAATATAAATGAAGGAATAATTTTTTGTCAACATCATTACATTCTAACAGCATTATTCTTTTTATATTAATTTCAGTTATTAGAAAAAACCTGATGGTTAATATCCTGCACCTTCAATACCGGTTTCATAACTCTTATATAGTCCGGAAGATTCTATTGTTACCAATAATGAGTATTATAAACGGCTATACCGGATTAGATATTTCGGAAGGGATAATCCAAGCGATTCTTATCAAATGTTTCTGCTGTCCAGAAATGAAAGGATTGCATGTAAAGTTTTAAGGCGTGGCACATCTACTCCATACTTTTCCCCTGCCCTTACAGCATTTCCCAGAATAACTTCAACCTCCATGGGCCTGCGGTTTTCATAATCAAGAAGCATACTGGTTTTATACGGGGTCATTTTATATGTATCTTTTATTGTATTATCTATCATTTCATAATCAAGCGGATGGCCGTCGGCAATTGAAAGAGCCACAACCTCTTTCATCACATCCTTTACAAGACCGGTGAAAATTTCACTGCCAAGCATTGACTTTGTGTCTGCTCCGCCGCCGATAACTGAAAGAGGGTTAAATGGAGCATTCCACATAAGCTTTCGCCATCTTGCGGCAAGCACATCCTCAACTGCCGCAGCCGGGGCTCCCCCTTTTGTAAACATTTCAGCGAGTTCAGCTGCTTTTGCACTTATCCCTGCTGGATAAGTTCCAAGAGCAACCATGCCATGATCCTGGTGATCAATAATTCCGTAATCAATTCTTGTTACACATATAAAAGCAAGAGCGCTTATTATTTCATTTTCAGGAAATGCCTCTGCAACAGGCTCTTCAATGTTAATGCCATTCTGCAGAAGTACAATGGAAGTATTTTCTGATACCGAATCTTTAATAATTGAAACAGTATCAACATGAGGTAAAGCTTTCAGGGCAACTATAATATAATCATAGGCTTCATCACACTCCGATGCACTGCGGAAAACTTTTTCAGGAGTAAAGTGAAAGTCTCCATTGATACTTTTAATCCCAATCCCCTTTTCCTTTACAATTTCATAATCTGACCTGCACACAGCTTACACAGCAGCTCCGCCGCTGGCAAGGATTGAGCCGTAAAAGCTGCCCACTGCACCTGTACCGAAAAGAAGTATTTTTACATCCTTATCCATTATTCACATATTATCCACAAAAGTTTAAATAAATACTCCCTGCTGAATTAACTCAGCAGGGAGATATAAATTATTCAAAGAGATTAAAAAGTAATTATATATCTACTTTTATACCAAAATTCACAGAATTTGATTTAAAATCAATTTCGTGAGTTGTTTTTTCATACATATACTCACCGAATATTCTTACAAATGGAAATACTGTAAGCTCCAGTCCTGCGCCAAGACCATAAGCTTTAAATCTTTCCACATCACCTTCAATGTCATCCCAGAATGAATAAATGAATCTTCCGTATGGATGAATAATTGGAAGATTAACAATAAGGTTCATGTCAAGACCCGCTGATTTTCTTAAAAAAGTTTCTTCAGTAGAAATCACGTCATACTTAAACTTTGTGTTCTGGTAATATGCCCCTAAGCCGAGCTCAAGCATTGGAAAAAGCGATGTGTTGTAATGAGCCTTAAGCCCGTAATTGTACCCCTTGGGGTCTACATCACTATTACCTTCAACTGTTCCATTGAACATGTATCCGCCGTATGCGCTTGCATCTACAATAGCAAAGCTCTGAGATGGTAAAAACATAAAAAACCCTGCTGATATAACCAGTACTGTTAAGATTTTTTTCACTTTAATGCCTCCGATTAATAATAATTATTATCAAGAGAGATTGATTCTCTTCAGGGTTAAAATATCAAGCCCTTTTTTAAGTTCTTTACTTGACACTAAACCTTTAATCAAATCTCATCTTGTATAATATAATAAAAAATTCAGGAATTACTTTTAAAAAATAACTTTTTAATGCAATAATAATGTTTCAGAACATCTTATTCTGTATAATGTTCAGGGAATTATTACCTGTAAAATTTTAAATTAATCTGCGGAAAAAATGAAAATATTAATAACAAATGATGACGGTTACAATGCAGAAGGTATAACTGCACTCTACAATGTACTGTCGCAAAAACATGAGACTTATATTATAGCACCGGACAGGGAAAGAAGCGCCTGTTCAAATATTTTCACCGTACGGGACAGAGTGGAGGTTAACAGAATTGATGAAAAAATATTCTCCATATCCGGCTACCCTGCTGACTGTGTAAGCATAGGCCTTCATTCAGATATAATACCTGAAGTTGACCTGGTAATTTCAGGTATAAACCACGGCCCCAACCTGGGAGATGACATTCATTTTTCAGGCACTGTGGCAGGGGCAAGGACTGCATACATATTCGGGAAACCGGGGATTGCCTTTTCAATTGACAGCTTTCACAGACCCTCACAATATTTCCATGAAGCATCGGAATTTCTTCTCGATTATATAGACACAAAAATTACAGAAAAATTTTTTTTCTACAACATCAATTACCCGGAATTAAGCAGAGAACAGATTAAAGGCATAAGATACACCTTCCTCTCCAGAAGATATTACAAGGACTCATATAAAAAAGACAATACAGGTGATACTAATATTTTCGGAGTATCCCTTGTGGGTCAAATCGATTCAGAAATGAAGCCAGGCTGCGACAGCGGGGAAATGGCAGATGGATTTATTTCCATAACACCCCTGTCTATTGACAGCACAGATTACAAATCCCTTGAAGAGCTTATCAATAAAGCATAGGCGGGAATCCCATGGATGACCTTACCGGAATTAATAAAATTATAAAATCCGCCCTGGACAGTTTTTTTATTAAAGATTATGATACTGCAATCAGTGAATTAAAATCAGCAGAGGTTCTGGACAGGGAAAATCCTGAAATTCTTTATAATATTGCAGTTGCCTACTGCCGCATGGGTTTTTACAATCAGGCACTTAATTACTTTAAGAAAGTCCTTTCCCTTAAAATGACATATATTGATTCAACAAAGGTAAAAAAACTCATAGCTTACTGCTATATCAATATGGATAAATATAAATCCGCTCTTCAGTTCCTTAATCAGCTTACAGGTGATAAGCTTAAAGATCCCCAGATAATTGCAATGCAGGCATACTGCTATGAAAAAACAGGAAACCCGGAAAAGGCTCTTAGTCTCCACAGGGAAATTCTGTTTATAGACAAAAATAATCTCAACTCCATAAATGCCTGCGCGTTTATAATGGCAAAGGATACCGGAAACCTGGATAAGGCTCTTAAACTTGCAGAGATAGCCTGCTCAAAGGATAAAGGGAATGGAGCTTTTTTTGATACACTTGGATATATTATGATGAAGATGGGAAAACTTGATAAAGCTGAAGCCTATCTTAAAAAAGCTGAGCAGATAATTCCCTTTAATGAAGAAATTAAAGAACACCTTAAAGAATTATCTTTGCTTCAAAAAAAGTTATAAACATATTCTCCACAAAAACTGTCATGCATTATTAATTGAAATAATTTCATTTTCCACGTAATAATATATTTCATTCCTGAAATCCTGAAGATCATTATACTTCATGTTTCTTAAATAATAAAATTCTATTATCTTGCAGAGCTTGAAAATAAAATTAAGAAGCTCATAATATGACATCTTTTCATGACCGAATCCGCTTAAACCTGTTTTATCAAAAAGGCTTTTATAACTGATAAAACTTAAGCGTATCTCTTCAAATGAATTAAAAACATCTTCACTGATTTTCTTTTCATTAAGTTTAATTTTCAAAGAATCACTGATAAAATTAAGCCGGAAAAGCTTACCATCAGATTCATTATAGTAGTACTTAAGAAAATAGTAATAATTTCTAAGATTACTTTTATAATTAAATGCCTCTTTAGCTATATTAGACATCTCTGTTACCATAACAAAGGGGTTGTCTTTTTCAAGATAATCCTTAACTGCAAATTCATTCATTCTCCACCCCAGGGCATTTGAACTTTTTTCAAAGAGTGATGATATTCTTTTATCTACTGTTATAAACATATCAACATTTTTATTAACAACATATTGTTGATTAATTATCCCTATAAATTCAGACAAAAGAGTTTTAATATCACTTTCAAAATTAAAACTTTTCTTCATAAAATATTTGCAGTATGATGAAATAAGGTAATAAAAATCGCTTATAGACCTTTTAGCAAGAGTAAGAAGCAGATGTTTTATATTGAAAAATTCACTTTCAAGTTCCAGCATAATACTATTAATCGAATCTACCGCATCCTGAAGTTCGATATTATCAATGGGGTTCTGCTGCATTAATGAAATTATAGTATTTTCAATATTTACTATCGAGTAAAAATAGAGGCTCTGAAGTTTCAATTCCCAGGTCATTTTCTTTTTTACATCACTGAGCCTGGACATTACATTTTCTGTAAGCTTAACCCCTTTTTCATTTTTATAATTCTGCCAGTTATCAGGAATTTTTATAAGTCTGCTTATTACAGATTTATCTTCATTTCTTATTACAAATCTGTAATAATTCATCCTTGCTTCCAGAAATTTCTTTTCCAGTTCATGTATAAAAATTCTGCTGTTAGTACTGCTATTTTTCTCTTCTTTCACTTTCCACCGCCAATCAATATCTTATCAACATATTAATAGTGACTTATCAACACAAATAAGCACTTATAAACACCTTATCTCAATTAATCAAAAAAATTTAAGACCAAATATATTAATATAATTAATTGATTGCCAAATATAATCTTCATGACATTATATTTTTGTAGTTCTTAATATCTGACCTGAATTATATTTCAAATTATTTTTAGACTTTTTATGCAAAAGAAGCCTACAGAACTATAACTTACAAGAATAATATAACTGATATTTCAGTTTTCATTTTATAAAATATCTATTTCCCTGTAAACAATACAGGAAAATATTTAGTAATAATCCCGTAATTATTCAGATAATGAATAATTCTTTAAATCAAGAGCCATATATGGAAATGGTATGATTCAAAATTTATTTTTATTAAAAATAGATTTAAATCCTGATTATAACTGAAAAAAATAAATATATATAAAATTATGAATACTGAACAAAGGTGTATTTTATAAACAAAGTTATTAACAATTGTGGATAATTTAAAGGAGTATTGTGTTGGCACAGACAATGTGGGATGATGTTTTAAAAAATCTTGAATCAAGAATCAACAGACAGTCATTTATTATGTGGCTAAAAGATACAGAACCTCTTTCAATAGATGGCAACAGTCTTAAAATAAAGGTTAAGGATGAAGTTGCAGTAAAACATCTGAATGATCAGTATCTTAATGATATAGAAAAAATTCTGGAAGGGATAACCGGAAAAAAATATTCATGCGAATTTGTAACAGGTGCTGAAGCAGACTCAGCTGTTATTAATAAAATCAGTGAAGTAAGTACAAATCAGCCGGTTCTGGCTAGTAGTGAAAAATCAACACTTCTTAATCCAAATTATTCTTTCAGCAATTTTGTAGTCGGTCCAAATAACCAGCTTGCCCATGCAGCTGCAAAATCTGTATCCCAGTCGCCAGCAACACAGTTTAATCCATTATTTATTTATGGTGATACCGGACTTGGTAAAACGCACCTTATCCAGGCAATTGGCGGAAAAATAATGTCTGAAAGGCCCTATCTGAAAGTTCTTTATATTTCAACAGAACAGTTTATTAATGAATTTATTTATTCAATACAGACAAATACACAGCAGAGTTTTAAAATAAAATACAGGAATGTTGATATCCTGTTAATAGATGATATACAGTTTCTGGAAAAAAAAGAGGAAACTCAGAATGAGTTCTTTCATACCTTCAATACACTTTATGATAATAAAAAACAGATAGTAATATCAAGCGACAGACCACCAAAACAGATAGCAACCCTTACAGACAGATTAAGAACCAGATTTGAATGGGGAATGATTACTGATATCCAGACTCCCAATCTCGAAACAAGGGAAGCTATATTAAGAAATAAGGCAGCAAAAGAAAATATTGTAATCTCAGATGAAGCATTTAACTATATAGCAAGACGAATTACATCAAGTATAAGGGCCCTTGAATCAGCCCTGGCAAACCTGCGAATGGTTTATGAAATTTATAATGAGCCGATTTCTATCAAACATGTTAAGGAACATCTTAAGCATCTTTTTGACGAAGAAACAAATAAAAAAGTAACACCCAATGATATTATGACAAAAATATCATCAATCTATAATGTATCAGTTGAAGAACTTATTTCTAAAAGCAGACAAAGCAGAATTGTAACACCGCGGTTTATCTCGATGTATATAATAAGGCAGCTGACTGACATGACAACAACTGATATAGGGAAACAGTTTGGAGACAGGGATCATTCAACTGTAGTAAATGCAATTAACAAAATAGAAGAGGATATGAGAATAAACATGGAATTTAAAGAACAGATTGATGAATTAAAAATAGAATTACAAAGCTGATTTTACTGTTAATAATTCATTGATAACTGTTTATAAAATGTTTAAAATTTTTGACTTATCCATACATAAATATATTAAAAAAATAAAAAGGCGTAAATCACAACTTTACTAAAGTTCTTAACTTTTATCAACAAAAGAAAAATAGCAGTAAAGTCTGATTCAATCAGTGTTTAGTAGATTTATCAACATATCTCAAAGACTACTACTACTACTGATTAATAAAAAGAAATTAATTAATTATATTAGGAGACTAAAAAAATGCTGATAACTGTTAACAAAGAAATGCTGCTTAAAGCTTTAGGGATAGCTGATTCTGTTATTTCATCTAAAAATATTAATACCATCCTTTCAAACTGTCTTTTCAATGTTAAAAACAACAGTATTGAAATTACAGCAACTGACAATGAAATAGCAGTTAAAACAACAATTGACGCAAAATGCGATAAAAATATTTCTTTCACTACATATGGAAAAAAATTCATAAATATATTAAGAGAACTTCCTGATGATGAAATTTCTCTGGATATAGATGAATCCATGGTTATAAATTTAAATTCAAAAAATATAAAAGGTAAATATACTTTATACGGTACAGACTCGAGCGACTATCCGGAACTGCCTAATGTTAAAACTGAAAACTCTGTTGAGATAGAACAGGGAACTTTTAAAGAAATGATAAAAAAAGTAATATACGCAGCTGCTACTGATACAATTAAACCAGTATTTAACAGCATTTATATTGTATCAGAAAAACCTGGAACATTAACACTTATAGCAACAGATTCAAGAAGACTTTCAATGATTACCAGAACCATTGATGATGAAGCATTTATAGGCGAAGGAATTATAATACCCCTTAAAACAATTCATGAAATAAACAGGCTACTGTCAAATTCAGGAACATGTAAAATATCTTTTGACAGTAATCAATGCTATTTTAAAATTGATAATACAGAAATTTTTACAAGAATTGTTGATGGCCAATACCCTAATTATAAGCAAATAATACCCAGGGAATACTCACTTAAATCAGTTATAAAGACATCACAAATTCATGATTCTGTTAAAAGGGCAATGATATTTACAAGGGAACCTGCTAATAAAATAGTATTATCATTTAATAAGGATAATCTTAAAATACAGGCTAACACTCCTGACCTGGGATATGCTGAAGAGGAAATTGAAATAGAATCTGACAGCTCAGAAAAAGTTATCATAGGAATAAACGCACAGTTTCTTATTGATACAATAAGGCATATAGATTCATTTTCATTGATATGCGGGATTACAGGTCAAATGAGTCCTCTTACAATTATTCCTGAAGATGATAAAAATTTTATATCAGTAATAATGCCTATACAGATTAAAACTATAGATGAATAATGTCTCATGATAATTGATGCATTGAGAATAATAGATTTTAGAAATTATAAGGAGCTTAACATTAATTTTTCTCCAGATATTAATTTTATAACAGGAGAAAACGGTGCTGGAAAAACAAATATTCTTGAAGCACTTTCACTTATATCAAATCTGAAATCTTTCAGAAATGCTTCTGATAATGATATTATTAAATGGGACAGCATCTCAGCATACTGCTGCGGCAATATATCAGAAAATGAATTTAAAAAATTTGAGATAGGTATACTGAAAGATAATCGAACAATAAAAAAAAAAATTAAAATAGATGATAACAATATTAAAAAGGTGTCTGATTATTACGGTAAACTGCTTACTGTAATATTTTCACCATCTGATATAAATAT
>CAYYKZ010000045.1:0-12813 GCA_964468455.1 uncultured Leptospirales bacterium
GAGACATTACATCAGACAGGTTATGGCCCGCATCAGAAATAAGGGCCAGGCTCCCCGATAAAATTCCCCCTATATATTCAGCTATGGTAATAATAAGATTAAAAATAATAACCAGAATAAACCTCAGCTTATTGTCATGTGCGCTAATATGACTATGCCCATGAGCCCCATGACTGTGCTCATGACCATGATTGTCCTTACCCATTTATTCCTCCACAATATGTTCAGTACCAAGTTTTAAAATCATTTCAATATGTTCATCATCCAGTGAGTAATACATATTCTTGCCATCTCTTCTGATTTTAACAAGCCTGGCCTGTTTCAGTATTCTCAACTGATGAGATACAGCTGACTGATTCATTGAAAGTTTCAGTGAAATATCGTTCACAAATAGCTCTTCCCTGAGAAGCAGGTATAAAATCTTCAAACGGGTTGAATCCCCGAAAATTTTAAAAAAATCCCCCAGTTCATCAAAGCGGTTAAAGCCGCTGCTATCTTTCTTATTCTTCATTGGCATGTCCCTGAAAAAACATATGAACATATATTCATATGTAAATATTTTGTCAATATTTTTTTATTGACTTAAACCCTGCTGCAGACGAGATATTATCAATGGAGCTCTTATTAAAATGTTAAAAAAAATCCTGGTTGCCATATTTTTACTGACAGCATCTGCCTCTCTTATTTCCGCAGAAACACCGGATTTAAAGGGTATTGCTGTTGTTAAAAGCAGATATGACAATATTGAGCTTGTACTCAATAACTACAATATTCCCTTTACGTTAATTAACTACAGCGATCTTGAAAATGAGGAAACCTTTTCCAACTACAGCGCTATATTTTTCCCATCAGGCCTGTCCTCATATTACGAAACAAACGTTGCAGTCAACTGGCGCGGAAAAGAAATAACATCAGTAAAAATATCTGATGACTATTTCGAACTGGATACTGATAAATTTTCAGCCAACTTCAGGAAATATATTAATGAAGGCGGGGCTGCCTATTTTTCAGGATATTCCTATAAACTTCTTTCCAGCGCATATGACGTGTTTGATTTTTTTTACGACTTCCCATATATGGGAGAACCGGGAAGAATGGAAGCATCTGTATACAATGATCTTGCCAGATTCAGCCTTAAGAAAAAGGCCGCTCTTTATATGGACTATACCGGATGGGTAGCTGTTAAAAATGCCGACAATGCTGAAATATTATCTGAATCAGATTTCAGCACCCCCAGGGGAGAAAAGAAGGGGCCAATAAGCATGCTGTTTAAATATGGCAGCGGTGAAATACTTTATACCAGTTATTACAGTACAGTTTACAGTGAATTTAAGCGCTTTAATATTTACAGAATTGCCGGAAATTCTGTCAAAAAAAAGCTCCATCAAATCATAAAAAGTAATTTCCAGAAAATAACCGGAACTATAATTGATGCTTTTCTTGGTAGTGAAACATCAAGACTTTACCTTATAAATCTGCAGAAAGGGAATAACACTCTATACTTTCTTTCAGAAAATCAGCCATATATGTTTGAAATTTATGACAATAAAATGGGATTAATCGCTGCAGTTGACAAACAGGAACTTTACAATACCTGGAATATTATTTCACCGGATGAAGACATCTGTTTTGTAAAAATATACCCCTCCTCATCCTCCAGATTCGGGATTTTTGCTATAATCAGCGCAGAGGGCGCAATTATTTCAAAAGGTGTAAAGATAACACTTGCAGTAATAGCCTCTATTTTTATTCTGATATTTATTGCTGCTTTCATTAAAGTTTTAATATCACGCATAAAATAATTTTTTTATTTACAAAGATGAAACCAGGGTTTTACAATAATTATTTAAATAATAACTGATTCTAAAGTTATCTTTTCAGTATTATTTCTTTAACCATTTTTTATAATAAAATGCTGCAATCACCCTTTAATATGTGGTGATCTCCGGCAAAACATCGGAATAATTGTCACTTAAATATCAGTTTTTAAGCCTAAAGGGAAAGGAGTAAAAGTAAATGGGCAAAGTAATATCCATATCTAACCAGAAAGGCGGTGTCGGCAAAACTACAACAACAGTCAACCTTGCTGCTTTTCTCGCGGAAAAAAAGAAAAAAGTCCTGATTATTGATATAGATCCTCAAGGTAATGCCGGATTCGGCATAGGAGTTAATGCAGAGGAGATTGAAACAACAATTTATGAAGTATTGATTGATGAAATTCCCATAGAAGAAGCCATATTTCAATCTGAAATTCCAGGACTGTCAATTATACCATCCAATATTCATCTTTCAGGTGCTCAGGTAAACCTCCTGGACACAGATGGTAAAGAATTTATTTTAAGAAACAAACTTAAAGGAATCCGCGATTTTTATGATTATATACTTATAGACTGCCCACCTTCGCTGGGTGTTCTTACACTTAACAGCCTTGTAGCGGCAGACTCTGTTCTAATCCCCCTTCAGTGTGAATACTATGCACTTGAAGGATTAAGTCAGCTTTTACGAATTGTAGTGATGGTACAGGAACGCCTGAACAAAACTCTTAAAATTGAAGGTGTAGTTTTAACCATGTTCGATACAAGAACAAATCTTGCAGCCCAGGTGGTTTCAGACGTAAAAGATTATTTTAAAGATAAAGTATTTAACACAGTTATTCCGAGGAATGTAAAATTATCGGAGGCACCTTCTTTCGGGAAACCTATAGGATTATATGATAAAGCATGTCCCGGAAGTCTTTCTTATGAAAAATTAGCTGAAGAGGTACTCAACAATGGCTAAAAAAGCACTGGGTAAAGGACTTGGCGCAATCATTTCCGCATCACCCACACCTGTAGAAGAGATAGAAAAAGTTGTAACTGAGCATAAAGAAAGGGTTATTGAAATTGAACTGGACAAGATAATACCTAATCCGGATCAGCCCAGAACTTTTTTTGATGAAAACGAAATAATGGGCCTTGCTGAATCAATTACATCTGTAGGCCTTATCCAGCCCATAATTGTCAGAAAAAAAGATGGTGAATACATAATAGTTGCCGGTGAAAGACGTTACAGAGCCTGCAGGTTAAACCAGATGAAAACCATCAAGGCCATTGTTATTGAGGCCGATGAGGAACAGAATTTCACACTGGCATTGATTGAAAATATTCAGAGACAGGACCTTAATCCTATTGAGGAAGCCCGGGCATACAAAATGCTTATAAATAAATTCAAGCTTAAGCAGCAGGACCTGGCAAAACGTGTAGGCAAGGAGAGGGCAACGATTGCCAATTCCATGAGACTCCTTAACCTGGCCGAAGAGATACAAAACGGCATAATTGATAAGAAAATATCCAGCGGACATGCAAAAGTTCTGCTCTCAGTTGAAAATCCTGACAGGCAGAAATCTCTATACAACGAAATAGTTTCAAAGGATTTATCAGTAAGGGCTCTTGAAACATTAATAAACACTGAAAAAAACGAAAATGAAGCGGACGACAATGGGAAGAAATCCTCACCCAAGGCGCCTCATCTTAAAAAAATGGAGGAGGAACTTATTTCCAGACTGGGCACAAAGGTTGAAATAAGGCATTCAGGTAATAAAGGTAAAATTGAAATCAGCTATTACTCTCTTGACGACTTTGAACGGATTGTGGAAATGATAAAATAATCCATTGTTTCAGAACAGGGGGATGCAGCCCCTGTTCTTATAATTCATCAATTATTATTTTTTCTACCTTATCTGTTTCAATATCAAGAATAGCAAAGGATGATTCATCCCGCCTGTACAGGGCTCCAGGATTTATTATACGGCAGTTATTATTTACGTAGTTTTCAAAAAAATGAGTATGCCCTTTAATTATATAATCATAGTCCCCTGATGAAACAGTCTCGCGAAAAAGCGGCACATCATGACCATGAAAGACAGCAAACCTTTTCCCACCAAGGGAAAACTCAAGCTTCTCCTCTGCAGGCCTCATGCCAAGTTCGATTCCCTTTTTACGTATTTCATCTTTATCTATTAAATCACCGTTTCCTAAAACTATATAACAGTCCAGTCCTTTAAAAAACTCAAGCATCCGGGGAGAATTGATATCACCTGCATGAACCAGAATATCCACATCCCTTGCAGCCAGAATTTCAAGAGCCTTCTCAGTTGCCTCAATATCATTATGGGTATCTGATATTATACCTATATGCATCTTACCCCAGCCTTGAACCAACAGGGATGTTCATATCTACAAATATTACTGCCGGTTTATCCTTACTGCTCTTCTTTGCAGCTAAGAGCATCCCCTGTGATTCTATTCCGAAAATTTTAGCAGGCTTGAGATTAGCTACAAGAAGAATATTTTTACCCTGAATATCTTCAGGCTTATAAACCTGTGCTATGCCAGCCACGATATTTCTTTCATCACTACCAGAATCAACAGTAAGGTAAAGGAGCTTGTCGGAATCTTCCACTTTTTCCGCTTTCAAAATCCTTGCAACCCTTATGTCAACGCTGGTAAAATCTTTTATATCAATAAGGCCTTCACCTGCTTTCCCTGATTTTTTATCAGACTTTTCAGCAGCCGCAGGAACTTCTTTTACACTCTTCTCAAGCTTGGGGAAAAGGATATCCAGGCTTTCCGGAGCTGTGCCTGTTTCAAGATTATCCAGAGTAAAGAGTGACTCAATATCATTTACATCCTTACCCGATTTTAAAGAGCCTGTAATTTTTGGAGAAATATTGATAAGTACCGGCGAAAGAAGTACAGATACAGAATATATTGATTCAAGAAGATTTCGTATAACAGATGACAGGGTATCCATATCTCCATCTTTCGCAAGCTGCCAGGGCTTATTTTCATCCACGTATTTATTTAGAGATCTTATGAATTCCCATAGTTTTTCAATTCCTATACTTGTCTGGAACCGTCTGCAATTATCTATATAATCTGCCGCACTTTTTTTCAAAGAGGAGAGCAGATCCTCTCTTCCCGGATTTTTACTCCCGAATGGAGGAATTTTTCCTTCAAAATATTTACCCATCATATTATAGGTTCTATTTATCAGGTTCCCCAGGTCATTGGCAAGATCATAATTAATTCTGTCTATAACTACATCTTCGTTGAATTTCGCATCCAGACCAAAAGTCATCTCCCGAAGAAAAAAGTATCTTATCTGGTCATTGCCGAACCTTGATACAAGTTCTGCAGGAGTAACAACATTTCCCAGGCTCTTGGACATTTTTGCATCATCCATATTCCAGTAGCCGTGAACATTAAGATTTTTATAAGGTTCCATGCCGGCAGATTTAAGCATTGTGGGCCAGAATATTCCATGAGGTTTTAAAATATCTTTAGCAATAATATGCTGTACCGAACCCCAGTATTTTTTATACAATTCACCGTCAGGATAGTCAAGAGCGCTTACATAGTTTATAAGCGCGTCAAACCACACATATGTAACATAACCTTCATCAAAGGGTAAAGGGATACCCCAGGTTAACCTGGATACCGGCCTTGAAATACACAAATCTTCAAGAGCCTCTCCTTTAAGCATAGACAGAACTTCATTTTTATATCTTTCCGGCCGTATAAAATCGGGATTGTTATTTATATACTCAACAAGCCAGTTCTGGTATTTACTCATCTTAAAAAAATAATTCTTCTCTTCAATGTATTCAGGAACCCTGTTATGTTCAGGACATTTTCCGTCAACAATCTCTTTGTCAGTAAGGAATCTTTCACATCCTACACAGTAATTCCCACCGTAACTGCCAAAATAAATATCCCCGGCATCATAAACCTTCTGAAGAATCATCTGCACAACCTTCTTATGCCTTTCTTCAGTTGTTCTTATAAAATCATTGAACTTAATATCTATTTCTTCCCAGGCAGCTTTAAATTTTCCACTGATATTATCAGCATACTCCTGAGGAGTAGTATTATTTGATGCTGCAGCATCAGCTATTTTATCTCCATGTTCATCAGTACCTGTAAGAAAAAAAGAATCATACCCAAGCATTGTATGAAAACGGGTAATAAAATCAGCAAGAATAGTTGTATATGCGTGACCTATATGAGGTTCGGCGTTAACATAATAAATTGGTGTGGTAACATAAAAACTCTCTTTCATCTGAATCCTCGCAAATCCTTTAGTAAATTATTCCTCTGCTTTAAATACTTCAGCAATAAGATGATCCTTCAGCACATATCTGTCTCCAACCTGTTTAAGATCGCCGGACTTTATCTGTATATACCTGTCACCTTCTTTAATTGTAATCGATTCCTTAATTGTATTTACAGAGATAACAGTAAATTTTTTATCCCCAGCCAGGATATCAGTATCCACTGCAGGCATTCTGGAGTTAAGCTCCTTATATATACCATACTCAAACCCGAGACAGCATAATAATCTGCCGCACATCCCGGAAATTTTCATTGAATTAAGATTAAGATTCTGTTCCTTTGCCATTTTTATTGAAACAGGTTCAAAATCATCATTCTGATAAAGACAGCACATTGCCTTGCCGCAGGGTCCGTAGCCTCCCACAAGTCTTGCCTCATCACGTACGCCTATCTGACGCATTTCTATCCTGGTTCTGAATACAGCAGCAAGCTCCCGTACAAGCTCCCTGAAATCGATCCTGTTCTCTGCAACAAAATAAAATATTATTTTTGTTTTATCAAAAAGACATTTAACAGCTACCAGCTTCATGTCCAGGTTTTTTGCCTTTGATTTCTCCCTGCATATTGCAAAGGCTTTTTTTTCAATGCTTTCAAGTTCTGTAACCTTCTCGTCATCCTGCTCATTAGCCTTCCTTAATACTTTCCCTGACACAACAACATCAGAGCCGGGCTTTTTTTTAAGAACCTGTACAACACTGCCCATATCGACTCCATGGTCAATTTCAACAATACAGTTTGATTTCGGCTTGATAAAAATATTATTTGTTTCAACATAATATATCTGATAGCTATTTCGTAATTTTACAGCTGTAATTTCCATTCTTTCCTCTTATATTTATTAAAAATCAAAAAACATACTCACCGGATATAGCCCTTTTATTTATACCTGAAAAATGATAAAGCATCCCTTTGAGTGAATTTTTGACATTAAGATTATTATTAAGTCCTTTTTTAACTTTAAGAAGTATTTTTATAACATCTCTTAAATCATCTTCTGAGTCAATATATATATCGCCAGGCAGAATATTTATACCGGGCATATATGCTTCCTTAAGCATATAGCTGAAAATATTGATCAGCACAGTCAACAAAATTTCATTCCCTTTTTCATTAATAGAATTTGAGACATTAAAATACCTGTTGTTACCTTTAACAAAGCCTGTTATTGACCTGCATAACTCGAAAACTTCCTCAAGAACCCCATCTCTATGAATATAAAGTGCATTTTCAACTGAGCCCCCGGAAAGAGCTGCTGTTATCCTGCCCTGCCCGGAATCAGGGAAAAGTGATTCAATAATATCCTGAACATCTTCCTCAGGTAATGGGTTAAATGTAATCTCCAGACACCTGGAAACTATGGTTGGAAGAATTAAAGAACTGCTCTCGGCAATAAGCACAAAAATTGTGCCGGATGGAGGTTCCTCAATAGTCTTAAGAAGCGCATTCTGTCCTGTTTCAGAAATTGTATCAACGCCATCAATAATAATTCCATATTTACCGCTTATTGAGCTTCTTCCAAGTTTATCTATCAGCCATCTCACCGATCCCTCAGCAGCTTTTTCACGATCGCCAACAGGGATTTTCCCTTTTTCATCTTTTAGCAAAGCAAGATAATCAGGAAATGAACCGGATTTAATCTGCCTGCATATATCACACTCAAAACATGGGGAAGATTCATTTCTGCAGAAAACAGATCCGAGAAACCTTTCTGCAATCAGCCTTTTCCCTATACCGGCAGGACCTGAAAAAAGAAATGCATGCGGATAGGAATCATTTTCTGCCAGTTTTGAAATATAGTTCAGCTGCCTTGAATGTCCCTTTATCCCGGTAAGATTTATCTCTGACATGATTATAAATTATCCGGAAAATCAATATACAAGATCAAAAATCAGCCCTCTGATCTCTTCAATTGTTTTTAAAAAGTTAAATGCATCACTTGATCTGGTCACCATCTGAGAAAGTTTTATAAGATTTTCATCAATTTTTTCTATGATCGACTTTTCAGCCCTTCCAAGCCTTTTGTCCCTGGCTGTTAAATCGAGTGAACGATTTTCAAAGCCTTTTTCAAGAATCATTTTTAATATTTTCTTTACCATAGCCTTATATCTTTCAAGTTCATAATGGGATTGCTGATCAAGAAATCTCTTCTCCTGATCTTTCAAGTCACCCAGAAGCTCCTCTATACTTCCGTAATAATCTGTTTCAATAGTCATGCTCAGTTCTGAGGAAAATGTGGACGATACTGAATCAACTCCCGATTTTTTCCTTGATCTGCCTCCAGCCCTGGCCTGCTGTCTTAAGTTTGTTTTTGAAATTTCAATCATCAGTTTTTAATCTCCGGGGCGCTTATTAATAACACAATTCCCGTCAAATTTAACACCCTCCTCCATTACAAGGCTGGGAGTAATAATATTTCCTCTCACTTCACCTGTTGAGAGAAGAATCACGCGTTCTGTGGCATAAATATTACCAGAAACCTTACCGCCCACTACAACAAGACGTGCCTTAATGTCAGTAACTGCATCACCTGACTGCCCTACAAGAACTTTGCCATGGGTATCGATAGTTCCCTGAAATCTGCCGTCAATCCTCAAAAGTCCATTGATTTTAAATTCACCCTTGAATTCCGAACCTGAACCAATTATGCTGTTTACAATATTATCTTCATCTATTCTGGTATTTTTTGACATTTCCGTATCTCAATATATTATTTTAACCTGTGACAGAATAACCACTCTTCCCTCCATTTCAAGCATATTTTTACAGTAATTAAAAAACAGAACCTTTGCCAGGGGAAAGAATCCATATATTTATGAATGAATAATTACAGTTATTGATTTATTGCTGCTATAAAATTTTATTCTTGAATCATTTTGAATCTCTTTCTAAGTTAGATACAGAGTATATATCAGGAGAAATAAAAAATGAAAAAAATTGCGCCAATACTAATGCTGCTCTTCGTTATACAGTCATGTGCAACCACTACTATATTTAAAGAGAAAGTCGATCTGGACCAGCTTTTAAAAGCCAGAGAAAATATTGAATCAACAGATAATATTGCAAAACAGCTTCTTCTTAAAAACGAGCTTTCCAATAAGGTTGTTGTATTAAAAAAAATCAAAGTAAAGGATATTATACCATCTTCAAATGTAGATTACGATTTTTGTGTTATTTCTGATGTAAAAAATGAAAAAGGCTCTATTGAATTATATATTTACACCAAAAATATCAGGGCTGTTTCAAGAATGAAAAAAGGTGAATCCTACATCGAGGTTGAAGGTGAGTTCAGACGTTTTTTTTCCACCCTTGATGACTATTATCTTAAAATTGAAATAGTGAACAGCCGTTTAAGAATTCTTAAACCTGAAAATAATGATAAAAATTAAATGGTAAAAAAATACGATTTTAACCGGATCTGAAAATGAAGCCTTTAAAAAAGATTATCATAACATTATCCCTGCTGCTTATCATTTCACTGCTTATTGCCGGCGGTACTTTTATAACAATATTGCTCAATAAAATTCCTTACAATACTGACGAAGAAGCATTTATTATAGATGAAATAAAAATTTATAGAAACGATAAAGGATTCCCCACAGTAGAAGTAAACAATCAGAAAGACCTTTACTTTGCAATTGGCTACATACATGCAAAAGACAGGCTTAACCAGATGGAATTTCAGCGCGGCCTGGCAACAGGATCAGCGCACATTTTTGATATTGATAATGCTGATAAACTTAACAGAATTTCCTCTCTCATTGGCTTTGAGAGTAAATCAATTTCATTATTCACACAATTGAGCAAAGAGGAAAAAGACTCTCTTCTTTCATATTGTGAAGGGGTTAATTTTATAAGAAAAAATTTCACTGTTGGAGAAAAGCTGGCAAGAGATTGGGCTCCTTCTGATGTTATATCCATACTTCTCATGAGAGAGTGGGCTAATTCATATCTGAACAATATTGAACTAATGATAAATATCAATGAATCATCAGAAAAGAATGTAAGAAAAAAATTCAGAGAACAGAAATATATCAGTTATTATAATTACGACCAGCAAAATCACATGGAAGTTATCCGCGCAGTAAAAGATCTTGTGGCAAAAAATATAGGGACATTTAACAGAGGATATTCTGTATACATTTCCGAAAATCTTCATATTTCACCTTCAGGCGACACAACACTATTTTCCTATGAAGATTCACTTTCCGTTTATCCATCCTGGTATCCCTTAATAATAAAAACCGGAAATCAGAATATTTTTGCAGTCACTTCTACAGGTATGCCCTTTTTCTTTACATACAGAGACGATAATAACTTTTTTTCTCACTTCAACATTAATTCAGATACACAGGATTTTTTCATCTTTGAAACTGCTCTCAAAGACAATATAAACTACTACAGGTCATCCGGCACTTTAAAAAAATTCGATACAATTACACTACACTCACAATCTGACAGCCCCGGAAAACCAGAACTTCTCCGGGTTACAGACAAGGGGCCTGTTCTGAATGATATTTTCAACGCTATACCTGCAGATGATACCATAGTGGCATTAAATTCAATCCTTCCGGGAAAGTCATACATAAGCTTACTCCTGAATCTCCCTTTTGAAAAAAATTCCAATAAAATATTCTCTTCAATCAGGCAGATTGAAGCAGCGCCGAAATCATTCATGCTGGTTACAGAAAATATAAAAACACGAATTAATTCAGGTGAATTTACACCATATCCCTGGTCATCTTATGTTTTCAAAAACGGCAACGTTTATACTTCATCTGCCAGACTTAAGCTTAATACATCATTTCCATTGCGGAAAATTGATAAAACAGGAAGTGCTTTAATACGTAATTTTGAAGTTCCCTCTCAATTAAGTTTAAAAATAGTAAGTAATGACCATCAGAATACAAGATTCAATGAAATACTTCCTCCATTGCGAATTTACGATGATAGGAAAATCAGGAATCTATTAAATGATACCTATTCAGTAACCGCGGCAAAATTTGTTCCGCTTTTCCTTACTATTCTTGATTCGAATATCCTTACTTCTGCAAAGCTGACACGAATTTATTTTAATGACTGGGATTTTAATTCAGGAGAGGATGAGGTAACAGCTTCAATTTTTTATTCAATAATGAACAGTCTTATAGAAGAATCATATAAAGACGTTTTCCTGGATGATACTGCCAATAATCTTAACTACGCATGGCTTCTTTATAATGACCTTTTTACTGAACTATCTTTAAACAATACTGTTTTTTTTAATTTTACTGAAAATGAAAAGACCCGCAACAGAGAAGCGGTTTTTGATTCTTCATTTTTAGATTCAATGCGATTGCTCAACAGAAAAATCGGACCATTGATGGACGAATGGAAATGGGGCAACCTTATTAAAGGACAGTTTACTATCAACAATCCTCATCTCAGCTACCTTGCATATATTTTCAAGTATAATGATAAATCCTTTTCCGGTGCTCCTGACACGATTTCAGCTACATTTCATGACAATGAATTCAATCCAATTTATACAGAATCGCTTAAAGGATACCTGAATAATAAATCAATGCGGTTAAGCGCTAATTATTCATATTCCACTAACATTTCTTCTGAATTTTATTATGGCAGGGCGGACAATATTTCAATGATGAATATAGGGAAAAGAGGAAATTCTTTTAAAACTGTCATACGGCCTCTAAAATAATTATTATTCAGATACGTGCCTGATCGTATTCCAGTGATATTATACTGTTTTTACTAAATAAAAAAAGGGACTGCCTTTTAAGACAGCCCCTTTTTTTATTATATATATCAAGGCAATGGGTTTAGTACATTCCGCCCATTCCGCCCATTCCGCCCATTCCACCCATTCCTGGAGCGCCCATAGCAGAGGATTCTTCCGCCTTTTCAGAAATGAGTACTTCTGTTGTTGAAAGCATACCTGCAACAGATGCAGCATTCTGCAGAGCTGACCTTACAACTTTAGCAGGGTCAATAATACCTTCTTCCATCATGTCTACCCATCTGAAAGAATAAGCATCAAAACCTATTCCTTCTTTTTCTGTGCGTGCTTTTTCAACAATAACTGATCCTTCAAGACCGGAGTTAGAAACAATCTGCCTCATAGGTGCTTCAATAGCTCTTGCTATAATTTCTGCACCGATTTTTTCATCACCAGTAAGCTTCTCAGCCACTTTCTTTACTGCTTCCTGTGAACGGATAAGTGTCAGTCCGCCTCCAGGTACAATTCCCTCTTCCACAGCTGATCTTGTAGCAGAAAGGGCATCTTCTACTCTTGCTTTTTTCTCTTTAAGCTCTACTTCTGTAGCTGCTCCAACATTTATTACAGCAACTCCGCCTGCAAGTTTAGCCTTTCTTTCCTGAAGTTTTTCAATATCATATTCAGATGTTGAATCTTCTATCTGCTTCTGGATCTGTGCTATTCTTCCCTGTACTTCCTGCTGAGATCCTGCACCTTCAATAATAGTTGTATTTTCCTTATCCACTATTATTTTCTTGGCTCTTCCAAGCATCTCAACAGTTGTGTTCTCAAGTTTCATTCCAAGATCTTCAGAAATCACCTGACCGCCTGTATGTATAGCAATATCCTCAAGCATTGCCTTTCTTCTTTCACCAAAACCGGGTGCGTTAACTGCAACACAGTTGA